>CAZVSQ010000024.1:5155-15071 GCA_964629925.1 uncultured Ruminococcus sp. | reverse complement strand
CCCTGAGCTCCTCGGGCGAGGCTGAATCATTGCTTGCAGCGGCTGATGCCGTCAGCTTAAAGAGCCCCTTGCTTGCGGCGTTTATACCGCTTGATACGGGCGAGCTGCCGACGCGCGACAAAATGCCCAGAAACGCGATTATTACAAGCGTTATTACAAGCGCTCTGAAATCGCGGTTTTTCTTTCTTCTTCCGTTACGCATGGCTTTAACTTCTGTTGTGCTTATATTTGCTCGTCAAAGCCCTGCCGAGCCGCTTGCCCGCTCCGTCAACAACGCAGTCGAGAGGACGGCTTGCCACATGAACGGGCATGCCCGTCTGCTGCATAACAAGCATATCGATCCCCCTGAGCAGAGCGCCGCCGCCCGTCAGCATGATGCCGTGGTCGATAATGTCGGCGGAAAGCTCGGGAGGAGTTTTTTCAAGCGTTGTCTTAATAGCCTCAACTATTGTATTGAGCGGGTCGGCAAGAGCCTCTCTTACCTCGGCAGCCGTTATTGTGACGTCCTTGGGCAGACCGTCTACAAGGTTTCTGCCCTTTACGACCATGCTTTTCTCGTTTTCATACGGATAAGCCGAGCCGATTTTGATTTTGATGTCCTCGGCTGTCCTTTCGCCGATAAGCAGGTTGTACTGCTTTTTGATGTGCGACAAAATAGCCTCGTCGAACTTGTCGCCCGCGACTCTTACCGAACAGGCGGAAACAATATCGCCCAGCGAGATGACCGCGACCTCGCTAGTGCCGCCGCCGATGTCAACGACCATGCTGCCTGTGGGCTCGTCCACGGGAAGCCCCGCGCCGATCGCCGCCGCCATAGGCTCCTCTATCAGAATTACGGGTGGCTTTGCGCCCGCCTGATACGCCGCGTCCTCGACCGCCTTGCGTTCTACCTCGGTAACTCCCGTAGGCATACAGATTATTACGCGCGGTTTGCTGAAAATGCCCGGCTTTACGGACTTTTTTATAAAATGCTGCAGCATCTTCGCGGTGATTTTAAAGTCCGCGATAACGCCGTCCTTGAGCGGACGGACCGCCACGATCGAGTTGGGCGTTCTTCCTATCATATCCTTAGCCTGCGATCCGACCGCCAAAACCGTGTCGGTGCGGATATCCACCGCCACGACCGACGGCTCGCGGAGGATTATTCCCTTGCCCTTAAGGCAGACAAGCGTGTTGGCAGTGCCAAGGTCGATTCCTATTTCTTTAGAAAATGAAAACATGCTTTCGGCTCCTTTACATCTTTATTAGTATGATACCGATTAATAGTTTATATTTCAACAGTATTATGTCTGTTTTTGACGTTTACTTTTTGCCCGTTGAACCGAAGCCGCCCTCGCCTCGGTCGGTGCTGCCGAGCTCATCGGCCTCAACTATTTCGGGAGTGAGCACAGGCGCGATGACCATTTGAGCCACGCGCTCGCCGGGCTCGATGACATATGGCTTGTCCGACACGTTGCAAAGCCCCGCGCAGACCTCGCCGCGGTAGTCGCTGTCGATAACGCCAACGCCGTTTGAAAGGCAGATACCGTGCTTTACGCCGAGGCCGCTCCTTGCGTAAAGGAAGGCGGCGCAGGTGTTGTCGGGCAGCTCAATAGCGATGCCGGTAGGGATAACCGCAAGCTGACCGGGGTTAAGAGTTATGCTCTCACTAATGCAGGCGTACAAATCCATTCCGGCGGCGCCGTCTGTAGCGCGCTTTGGAATACGCGCGTTGTCCCTGAGCTTTTTGATTTTTAATTCCATATCATTCATTCCTTCACTTTTTTGTATTTTTGCAGGATTTTTTTATTTTCTTTATGATAATTCCCAAGAGTAATTACCCAAGGGAATATTAAAAAAACTCTTTATTCGTTAAGTCAATTATAATAATTCGCTTACTGAAAAATCATTCAATTCATCGTACTAAAGCGTTCAATCAACCCCGCGCCTGTATAAACCGCGGGTAAAATTGCCTTTTAACATTGAAAAGTCTTTAAAAAAGGATATGTTATCAACGTTTTCCACATAGTTTTCCACACTGAAACGCAAAACGTGGAAAGATGTTGATGTTTTTGATATTTCCTCAGGTGCAATATAAAGCGGAACGCAGTTGAGAACCTCGGTGCATGTCCCGTCGCATCGCAGCAAAAAGCGCTTCCCTTTCCGGTCCGTCATTTTTGACCGGTTCTTGCAGGATTTGCAGTCAACGCCCGCGCTTTTAACAGGGCAGTTGCGGCAGAGCATTACGGGCAGATAGCCGTAGCTGATAAAGCCCCTGCCTATATTTCCGCCCAAGCGGTTCATCTTGTCAAATTTCAGCTCTAAGCTGAGCTCAACGTCCTTTACGCCGTACTCCTCAGCCCACAGAAGATCGTATGTGTTGCACAGGTTCAGCCCAAATCCGCCGTGAAGCGCAAATCCGCACTTTTTAGCCTGATACAGCGCGCCGATATTATGGCACAGCGCGTGGCTGACGCCGATTTCCTTTGCGCGAATAAGCTGTTTGTCTATCTGCTCCCCGCGCCCGAACATGCCGCGCGGTATCTCCACTCCGACATGATAGCCCTCGCTTATAAGGCGCTCAAGCTCGCTGATATCCGAGAAAAGGGGCACGAAAACAAGCTCGCACTCTTTAAACGCCGCGCCGATTTTTGTTTTTGGAACCCTTGCCCTGAGCTTATGCTCGGTATTCTTATACGGAGCATGAGGCAGGATTTTTATATCATTGATTGTATAGTTATTTACTTTTGACCTGAGCGCGTCAAGCTGCTCAAGCGCAGCGCGTCTTAGAGTGTTGAGCGCGGAGAGCGGCATTGAAACGCCGTCTTGAATATCTATTTTCAAGTCGGATACCGAATAAGCGGTTCCGCCTGTTTTGCAAAGCTGGGCGCTGACCTTATCGGCGCTTAGCGGTGTTTTTACCGCCTGCTCGGCAAAGTCGTCGGAAAGCACTTCAACCGAATTAGCGCCGTCTGATAGTGAAAGCCTCGCCTTCTCCCCTATTTTCACGGTAAAGCTGCCCGTGAGCGCAACGTCCTGAACCTCGTCCTTATAGCCGTGACGGATCTGAGCAAGCAGCTTTTCATCTGCCGAAACAACGTCGTCGCGCGTGCGCGTGCCGAACATACCCTTTCCTCGTTTACCTGTATAGTAGCCGTCGGTGAAGCCCGTCCGCGCAAACACTCCGCGGAGCTGTTCGGCTGTTTTGTCGGTGATGAACCCAAAATCGCGCTGCTCAACGCAGGCTTTTACAGCCGCCGCGACATACTCGGGGCGCTTCATCCGCCCCTCGATTTTAGCTGAGGCAACGCCGAGCTGTTCAAGCTCGTTAAGATACGAAATAAGGCTGTTGTCTTTTAGGCTTAGCGCGTAGCCGCCCTTTTGATTATTCACCGAAAACGGAAGGCGGCAGGTCTGGGCACAGGCACCGCGGTTGCCGCTGCGCGAGCCTAACATAGCGCTGAAATAGCACTGTCCCGACACGCACATGCACAGCGCTCCGTGGACGAATACCTCCAGTTCAACGGAGATCCGCGCCGCTTTTTTTATTTCGTCGCGGCTCATCTCGCGCGCAAGAACAACGCGCTTAAAGCCCATTTCATAAAGAGCCTGAACGCCCGAAGCGGTATGGACGCTCATCTGTGTTGAGGCGTGAAGCGGAAGCCCGGGAGCTATTTGATTTGCAAGCCTTGCAACGCCCATATTCTGGACAATGAGCGCGTCAACGTCAGCCTCGGCAGCCGAACGGATAGTTTCAGCCAGCCGCTCAAACTCATCGTCAAAAACAATTGTATTTACGGTCAGATAAACCTTAACGCCGTGAATGTGGCAGTACGCAGCGGCACGTTTCAGCTCATCACTGTCAAAATTCTTAGCCGAGGCGCGTGCCGAAAAGCGCTTGGAGCCGACATAAACCGCGTCCGCTCCCGACCTTACGGCGGCTGTTACGCTGTCAAAGCCGCCCGCGGGCGCGAGTATCTCAATTTTTTTCATTTTTATTGTTTTTTCCGCTCTGTGTGCTGTTATCGTCCTCAAAAAGCGAGTACTGGCGCATGGGAACATAGCCCATCATCTTCTCGGTCTTTTTGTCGCGGATAGCTTTCTCAAACTTCTTTTGATTTTCAAGAGGCTTTGAGTCCGCGTTTTTCTTAAGGGCTTCGTTTTCCTTTAGCAGAATCCTAAGCTGATCCTCAAGAGCTTTTACGCGTTTGGTGAGGTTTGTATTCTCGTTGATCGCCGCCGCGAGCTTTGCCTTGTAGTCGCTGCACTGCCTTCCAAGCTCAGCCGACTGACGGATTATCTGATACGCATTTTCGACTACCTCCTTGTTTTTGCGCTCGGCCTTGTTTCGGTCGTCGCATATATCAAGCGCCGCAAGCACCGCGCAGTCGCGGGTGTCGAGGTTGCGCCCTGTCTGAGCCGCGCGCCTTATGCTATCGATCACCTCGTCGGCAACCTCGTGAACATACGCTCTGTGCTCGGTGGTGATCACAACGTAATTGCGCCCTTCTATCTGCACGCTGACGCGTTTCTTTTCCATACAAACACCTCTCCTTATAAAACTCCACTATTTATTATAATATATCTTTGCTGCAAATGCAAGCCTGTTTCGGCATATAGAAAAACCCCCGAGGCAAGCCCCGGGGGAATCGTAAGTGGTATTTGATTGTTTAAAGCTATTACCAGCTGCCGACTTGAATGGATGTTCCGCTGCCGCCGGTAATATACCAGCCGGTTTTGCTCTGATCAAACGGAATATTTACAGTCTGCTGTCCGTTATTGCCGTTAAAGATAAGATATGTAGCGCTTGTAGATACATCGATGCTGAAATTGTGCTTTCCGTAACCATTATCGCCTACATCTGTCATCTTTGAACCGGGCCAATCGCCTAAATACTTGGTTTCGTTATCGTCCCAAGCATAGCAATAAACCTCGCCCCAGTCATAGTTGTTGGTAAACAGAACTGTTTTTTAATTGTTATTGTTTTTATTGTTATTATTGTTATTATTATTGTTGTTGTTATTGTTACCGTTGTCAGTTAATGGCCATGACTCAACAGTACCTTTACCGTCGCTCCAGCCTGAGATATAATAGCCGAGTCCGCCGCCGCTGAACGAAATATCTACTGTCTGAGCGCCTGAACCGTTGTTGAAGATGATACCGGTTGTGCCCGAAGGAATTTCAATTGAGTACTGCTGCTCACCGAAATCATTTGTTCCGTAAGAGGACATCTTAGTTCCGGGCCATGCGCCGAGGGTATCTCCGTTACCCCATGCGTAGCAGTATACAGTGCCCCATCCCTGATTGTCAGAGAAAACAACTAAACCTGAAGGAACAGGCGGATCTGTAGGATCGGTGGGATATGTGGGATCGGTGGGCTGAGTGGGCTGAGTGGGCTGAGTGGGATCAGTGGGAGATGTGCCGTCAGTGTATTGTCCGCACTTGTTGCCTGAATCATTGAACTTAGCAAGATAACGCTGAATAGATGTTACATCCTTAACAGTAACGCTGTTATCGCGGTTTGCGTCGGCAGCGTCTTTAGCGTCGCCTGTAAGTGTAATTACTTCAGCAAGGTGGAGCTGGATAGTAGTAGCGTCCTTGATGGATACTCTGTTGTTCTGGTCAGCGTCGCCGATAAGAACCTTTTTAACAGGCTGTGTGGTGGGCTGAGTCTCTTCAACCAGATTGTAAACAACCGCGATACCGGTAGAACCGATCTGACCTTTGATCTGACCTCCGCTTACAGTAAAGCTGTTGCCCGTAACCTGATCTACATAGGTACCTGCTGCCATCTTGTTAGCTTTAACGTTTACGGATTGAGATGTGCCGTTGCAGTTTACAAGAACAACGCCGCTTGTGCCGCGCTCGTTGTAAGCAATGTTGCCGCTTGAAGCGAGGTACTCGCTCTGTCCGTTGAAGTAGTTATGGAACTTGTTAACAGCTACAACCTCTGTGCTGAAGCAGCTTGTGTTGTCTACATCACCGATGTTACCGGTTCTGTAACCCTTTGTACGCGCAAAGTAAAGCGCGGTAGCCAGATTTCTTGAGCCTACAAGCGCCCATGTCTTGTTGATGTCTGACTGTGAAACACCGGTGGATTCTTTGCCGTCGCCTGCATATGTATCATGCGATTCAGCCCAAAGAACAGACTTGGATGCACCTGCGCCGAGCTTATAGTTGCTTGCAGCAGCTCCGCTGGCATTGTGGCCTGCTACGGCTCCTCTGATGTCGTTACCTGTTACGTTATCTGTAACGGACATGTACTGTGTGTACTGTGAGATAGAAGGTCCGCCTGTACCCCAGAGGATTTCACCATAGCTGTACAGACCGCCGGATGATTTGAAGTAACCCTTTGTGTTATAGTAAGAGTTAGCGTCGCCCAGAACTGTCGGCCAGAAATTACTGTTGCAGCCTGCTGAGTCGTTGGGAACGCCGATGTGCTTAGCCGCGTCAAAACGGAAACCGTCGGCGCCGCAGTCGATACATTCTCTGAGGAAGTTCTTTACATAGGTCTGGATCTTGCTGTTCTCAGTGTTGAGGTCAGGCAATCCGCCCATACTGCCGTGAGTGATGCTGTAACGGCTGTCATAGTTGATTTCCTGATTCCACTGATCGTGCCAGCAATTGTTGTCATTTCTGATATCGCTGGGAATAGCGGAAGATTTGTCATAACCGGTGTTATTGCCGAGGTGGTTGGCAACTACGTCAACGATTACATGGATACCATAATTATGAGCTTCTGCGCACATTGCCGTAAACTCAGCCTTAGTACCGAGAGCCGAATTGCCTGTGTTGTCGATAGTGAAGTTACAGGGCTGATAATAGAGCCACCAAACGTTGTTTGTTTTGCCCTTTGTGCCTTCCTTTGACTGCTGGATAACGGATGTCTGAACAGACGTATATCCGGAATCAGCGATTTGCTTCATTCTGCTTTTGATGTTGTTGAACGACCAATCCCACGCATGGAGGATAACGCCATCCTGAGGTTTGGACATCAATCCGGTGCTTGCCGCAACGGAAGCCGTATCTGCAGAAGCGGAAACGGAATTGTCCGATGTACTTGCAGCTGTAACAGATACACTGCTGACAACCGCGCATGAAACGATCATGCACAGAGCAAGTACAATGCTGATGATTTTCTTGTTCATTTCTCTCACTCCTAAATAAAATTACCGTACCAAGCATATAGGCGCTTGTTTACTCTTTAATAATAACAAAAAATTAATTTTTATTCAATCTGCTATATGCACAATAAAGCTATTTTTTTTTGTTTATTATGCCAAATATAGTGTTTTGTAAAAACTTATATACCCTATTTATTATTCTGCGGCTTTGACTCACTTTGAAAGTCAGAGAAAAGAACAACAAAAAAATCTTGACATATTCAATTCGTAATGATATAATAGTCACGTTGAAAATTTGCGGATGTAGTTTAGTGGTAGAACTTCAGCCTTCCAAGCTGATCGTGTGGGTTCGATTCCCATCATCCGCTCCAAAAAATATAGGGTACCCATCGGGTACCCTATATTTTTTGGCTAAGCGGATTGGGAATCGAAGGTGAGCGTTAAGAAAACAGTCCAGTGGACTGTTTTTAGCGAACCGCGCAGATGAAACCTATCACTCCGCACACGCCGCAGCAAGCGGCACAGACTGCTTCTCGTTTGCACGCAGCACATCATCCGCTCCAAGCAATAAAGATGATGGGAATCGAAGGTGAGCGTTAAGAAAACAGTCCGGTGGACTGTTTTTAGCGAACCGCGCAGATTAACCCTATGACTCCGCACACGCCGCAGCAAGCGGCGCAGACTGCTTCTCGTTTGCACGCAGCACATCATCCGCTCCGACTAAGCGGATTACTAAAAAATCTATGACATCTTTATCGTTACGCTTTCTCCGTCCTGAATCAGCTCGGAGCTGTTAATGCCTACAAGCGCCTTATCGTTTACCGCCAGATATCGGCCGCAATTTAGAAGCTGAGGCTCCTTGACTTCACCGGCAAGCAGAGCGCAGTCTGCCGACAGGTACTCCTCGGGCAAAACTCTTGAATCAGCTTTATCGGGTAAGATCAATACCGACGCGCTGTTTGAATATATGAACTGATATACCCTGCCCTTCGCTGATATTACTTTAATATTGATATCGCTGTTAAGCGCGAGCGAAAACTCAGCTCCGTCACCAAAGTTGAAAAATCCGTCATCAGATGCATTGTCTGTTGCGTAATCCTTTTCATATATGATAGTCTTTGAAATATCGCAGTTTTCGGACAGCTCGGAATAAATGCTTTGATTGCGGACGTTCTTTCCGGTTAACATCAAATAATCGAATCGAGTGTTATCCGTCATATCCTTATATGTCTTTATGTCGTTGCAAATCAGCAGTGAAGCATTCCTCTCTTTTTCCGCAAGTACGGAATATCCGCTTCCTCCGCGGTATATTTCAAGTTTTGCCGAAGTATCGGAAGTTAAATATGTAACCGCCCAGCCTACCGTCAGCGTTAAAACAGAGATTGTTATTGCCGAAAAGATATATATTTTCCGCGCGTGAAATATGTATCCGCAAACAACAAGCATCGCCGTTACCGCTATCCATATATAATAGTATGCCTCATTAGCGGGTATTGAAGCAAACGGGAGCTTTGAAAAACCCGTTACAGCAGCGGTAAGCATGTCAGCAAACAGATTCAGCGGCGGCGCGAACAGCTTGCCCCAAAAAGCAAAGAACGGCATAATTGCGCTCAGCATCACAAGCAGCATAGCCAGAAGCAAAACCGCGCTCGTCAGCGGATAAGCAATCAGCGACAGCAGCACCGTAAGCGGAGTGAGCCTTCCGAAAAACAGGATAACAACGGGTATAACAAACAGAGTTGCCGCAACCGAAGTACTGAAAAACGCGATAACAGCCTTTACCGGCATTTTGATGAATCCGGCAGCTTTTGATTTAAAGCCCGCTTTTTGTTTGATCCGCGGCTTTCTGTTCAAATGCATTACTTCAAGAAGAAACCTGTTGATCGGATCAGCCCAAAGCAATATCCCGAAGGTTGCGGCAAACGAAAGCAGCATCCCAATATTTCCGACAGAGTAAGGGTTAAACAGCGTAAGCGCAAGAGCCGCAATTCCCAGAGAATTGATCCCGTCGGCGTCCCGGTATAGCATTTTTCCAAAATACACAATGAGCAGCATTATTCCGGCGCGCATTACCGACGGAGTAAAGCCTGTAATTGCCATAAAGCAAAGCGTAAAAACGGCTATTATAATAAAGCTTATCCACGGTTTGGCGTTAAGCTTTCTAAGCAAAAGGCGCAGAAGCATTGTGACTAAAGCAAGGTGCATTCCCGACACAACAATTAAATATGACAGTCCCGTTTCATTAAAAGCCTGCCTCACCTCAGCAGGTAACGCCTGCTTATCTCCCAAAAGTACCACCTCGGCTAACGCCGCGCCGTTTTCGTCAAGTGAGCGCTCCAAAACCTGCTTCATCTGATTCCTTACCGAAAAAGCAAAAGAGCGTACAGAATAATGCTTCTCCCCTGTCGTGGTCAGGTTTTCATTATCCTGTTCAAAAGCGTAAAGAAAAACGCCCTTTGATTTCTGGTAATCGTAGCCGCTCTCTTTAGGGGTGAGCGTTACCTTTATTTTGTCAAACGGGTAAACATCGTAGCTTTGATGCATTGTATAGCTGATTTTTGTGCTTGCCGATTCGCCGTTTATCTTCTCCGTCTGAATAACGCAGGTCGTAAAAGATTTGTTGAAATGCAGTTCTTCGCAGATATATCCCTCAACCGTTATCTCTTTATCAGCATATGAGGATATTATCGGAGTTACTTTATTATTCTGATAAAGAAATATAGATAAAACGGCAGCAAGCACGGAAATACTGACGGCTATTACCGAAAGATGAACAGAGCTTTTTCTTTTGAAAAATCTAACAATAACAGCGA
>CAZVSQ010000024.1:0-5145 GCA_964629925.1 uncultured Ruminococcus sp. | reverse complement strand
AAGCGCTGCGGCAACAGCAGCGGCGCAGATACAAACCGCCAAAACAAACGAATAACAATAAAAAACGACCGCAAGCGTGAACAGATATGTTAATCCGATCAAGCCAAGCGGTCTTTTCATAACGGTGCTCCTGATTATCAAATAAGTATTTCGTTTCTACAACACTATAGTATCACAACAGCTGTGATTTAGCAATAGTTCGGAGTGATTTTATATAAATATTATAGACAAATCAACCATTGTTTGATATAATTGATTCATAAAGCGGAAAAGGGTGATTTAATGAACACAATCAGCAGGCAAATAAAAAAATACAGAACAGAAAAAGGAATTACTCAGGAACAGCTCGGCACTCTTGTCGGCGTATCTATGCAGGCGGTCTCAAAGTGGGAACGCGGAGGCACGCCTGATATCGAGCTGCTGCCTGTACTTGCCGATGTTCTTGAAGTCAGCATCGACGAGCTTTTCGGACGCAAACAGAAGAGTCTGAAAAAAACCATCACCGAAACGATTTACCCTATGGATAAAAGCCGCGCGTATAACTACGCCTTTGAGCTTTGCTGGTCTATCTTTTCCGATTTGGCGCACTTTAACGGAAAGGTCAGAGGAAGCAGCTCCGACTCAACCGATGAAACAGACCCGGAGCTATGCTATTTTTCTAAGCTTATCACAGATGCAGGTCTTGCCTGCGTTCGTTTGTCGGAGAATTTTAAAACATTCTTTTTAATGCCCGAACCAAAAGGCAGCCTGCAAGATAAGCTTGCGGATATTGAAAAACTTCAAAAGCTGTTTGAGACGTTTTCCGACATTGACCTGCTAAAAGTGCTTTTTGACCTATATACGCGCCCAAACAACGCTATAGACGCAACCTTTATCAGCCGCGAGACAGGGATCGCCGTAAAGCGCGTAGAGCAGATAATGGACACGCTTGCCGAAAATAATCTTGTTTATAAAACCTTTGGGACAACGGCAGACGGAGATATCGTTTTTTACATGTATATTCAGGAAAGCTCGGTGATCCCGTTGCTCTGCTTTGCAGATGAAATACAGACAAAGGATATGCGTGATTATGTTGTTGAATTCAAACGCTCAAAACCTTTGTTTTGATACATTGAGCAAAATAAACCGACAGTTGATTTTATCTCTTGCGCGTCGCTTGTTTTCAGGCGGCGCGTTTGTTAAAATGTTTACACAAGGAAAAGATCGGAGGAATTCTTGATGAAAAAACTGTTAGCTATTCTTTTATCTGCCGTTATGATCGTTTCATTGGCGGCATGCGGATCGCAATCAAGCACAGAGTCAAGCTCAAAATCAGGCAGCGAAGCAAGCTCTCAAACCGAAACAAAACCGGCTGAGCCTAAAACAAATCTGCCTAAGCTTGACAACTCAAAGTGGAAGTATAACGAAGACGGTGAATTTTATTATCAAGTGGGTATCGACTATTGTGAAAAGCCTGTTGACGAAAAGCTTGAAAAACTGGCTGTTATCGTACCCGAAAAATTTATGGACGCAACCGATAACAAAAACGGAACATTCACCTGCAAGATTAATGACAGCGGTGATATAAACGGCTACACCGCCTCAAATGCTCCGATCGTAATGCCGATAGCTACCGAAGGCTATTATTCGGCGGAAGCGCTTACCGAAGAAGCTTTTGAAGAAAATCCGTTCTTTTCCAACAGTATTTCGGAATACACTTCTCAGGGCTTTGTATATGTATTCCCGGGCTGCCGCGGAATAGAGGAAGGCGCTCCCGCCGGAGTTACGGATCTCAAGGCGGCAATACGTTATGTTCGTTATTGCGACGACGTTCTTCCCGGCAACGCGGAAAACCTCTTTGTTTTCGGAATGAGCGGCGGCGGCGCTCAGGCCGCTATTCTCGGAGCTTCGGGCAACAGCGAATTGTACGACCCGTATCTTGCGGCGATAGGCGCGGTTGAAAATGTTTCAGACGCGGTTGCAGGTTCAATGGATTGGTGCCCGATCACCGACCTCGATACAGCAAACGCCGAATACGAGTGGATGATGGGCTGTACGCGTTCGGGACGCTCTGCCGACGAGCAGGCTATTTCCGACGCTTTGGCAAACGCTTTTGCAGAATACTTGAACAGCGCCGGCTTCACCGACAAGGACGGTAAAGCTCTTACGCTGACAGAATCCAAGGAGGGCATTTATCAGGCGGGAACATACTATGAATATGTTAAGAGCATTATTGAAAAATCACTAAACAATTACCTTGCCGACACCAAGTTTGACGATCCCGAGCTGCACAACTCCTATAAAAGCGCAAAGGGTTATATAGACGAGCTGAACGCCGATAAAAAGTGGATCAACTACGACGAAAGCACAAATACCGCCACTATAACAAGTATTGCCGACTTTGCTAAAGCCTGCAAGAACGCATCCGATACTCTTGTAGCGTTTGACATGCCCGGAAGCGGAAACACACTGTTTGGTTACGGCGACGGAGAAGGCGCTCACTTTGATCAAATACTTGCGGATGTTCTTAAAAAGCTGAACAGCAAATATGCCGCAGAATATGAATCCGACCTCAGCAAGACCGATTCCTTCAACTACTCGGTCGAGCAGCGCGTTAATATGTACACGCCTCTGTACTATTTGATGAAGAGCCGCGACGGTTGCGGAAAATCAACTGTTGCAAAGTATTGGCGTATCCGTGCCGGTATTGAGCAGCCCACTACATCTTTAACAACCGAAATAAATCTTGCTCTTGCGCTTGAAAGCTGCGACGGCGTTGAAAGCGTCGACTTTGAGGAAGTATGGGCACAGGGACATGAGCCTGTTGAGCGCACCGGGGAAAGCACCGAGAACTTCATAATTTGGGTAAAAGACTGTACAAAAGGTTAATCGGATCGAAGGAAGCTTTAATGAAAAGAATACTATCTGCTCTACTGGCTGTTTTGACTGTTCCCGCGCTGTTGACTGCCTGCGGCAGTGAAAAGAAGCAGGGATCCGAGTCATCAAACTCCTCAGCCGTACAGGAGGCCACCGAGCCGACGGCGCCTGAGTATCCCGAAACACACACCCTGTATTTTAAAGACAGCGCAAAAAGCGGCAAAGCCACCGCTACCTTTTTCAACAGCGTAAGCGGCAAAAGCGAGAATGTCGAAATGAAGAAAACCGGCGAGGACAACGACTCCGTAACCTTCTCGTGTGAAGGGAACTGCGCCCTATATAATATGGCTTACATTACATGCGGCGATGAAAAAACAAAGGAATTTGCTTTTAATCCGTGTGTAAGCGGATGGTATAAAACGGAGGATGATTTTCTGCCGTACACAGAGGGCGAAGAAATCAACTATACTCCCGAATTTGAAAAAATCACCCTGAAAGGTCACGGTTACGACAAGGACATCTATATTTGGAAGCCCGACGGCTACGACGCAAAATCAGCGGATAAATACTCGACTGTTTACGTTATCGACGGCCAGTTTTTGACATATCTCGGTGAATACGGACAGGTTCTTAAGGACTGCGCCGTTGCCACCGAACAGGTCAAGGCTATGAACTCCGTAACAAATCAAAAAGCGATAGTTGTCGCGATAGACAACGTCGGTACACGCGATTACGAGCTGGCTCCCGCTTTTGCCGATTCTGTAATAAAAAAGGATTTTGAGAGTAAAAACGACACGCCTTACAAGGACGAATTTGACTGCATGGACGGCACTCAGTTTGCGGACTTTGTAACAAATACGCTTGTCCCCTATGTTCAGCAGAATTACAACGTCTATACCGACAAACAGCACACATCGCTCGTCGGCGCCTCGATGGGCGGTCTGGAATCGTTCTATATCTCAGTAGAATATCCGGAAGTGTTCGGAACAGTCGGTATCCTCTCACCGTCATTCTGGATGTACGAATCCGAAACTTGGGATACATATTTAAAGCAAAAGAACTTTGACAGCAGCTATCCGTTTTTATACTTTTACACAGGCTCAGACGAAGATGACGTAGGCGCGCAGGTAAATGAGATGTTCAGCCGTCTTGAAAACAAGAAGTATTCAAAAGAAAACATGGTACTTCATTATGATAAAAACGGAGCCCACGGAGGAATGTACTGGCGCATGATTTTCTCCGAATTCCTGACCGCAGCGATTTACAATAACGTTGAGCCGCTGAAAGATCAAGCAAAATAATACAGCTAAAAGCCACCGGTTTTCCGATGGCTTTTTCTTATACTGACATCAATTCAAATAATATTCAAAAACGGCAGCCTTTTCAGACTGCCGCTTTTAGTTAGCAAATATTATATTAATACAACAAAATACTTCTGTTTCCGCTGGTTCAGGTGCGCCGTTGAAGGAAGTTATCGGTTACATCAACACTCTCCAAAGGCGGCATTAGATGCCCTTTTCTCTTTCAACGTAAGAGGTGTGGAGCAGCTCGTGAGCAAGGTGTGAGCCGGGCTCGCCGAGGTATTCCTCGTAGATAGCCTTGATCTCGGGGTTGTCGTGAGACTTTCTGTAAGGCAGATTTACGTCGTCCTCATAGAGAGCCTTGGCGCGCAGAGCCTTAAGGTCGGTAAAGTTCCTTACATGACCGGGCTGGATGGGCTGGCCGCCGCCGTTTACACAGCCGCCGGGGCAGCACATGATCTCAACAAACTGATAGTCGGCTTCGCCGGCGCGGATCTTGTCGAGGATAACAGCCGCGTTCTTAAGACCTGAAGCAACGGCGACCTTAACGGTCATGCCGGCAACCTCGTAGGCAGCTTCCTTGATGTCGTCGGTTCCTCGAACCTCGTTGTAGTCGATCTGCTTGAGGTCCTCGCCTGTCAGCACGTCGGCAACGGTTCTGAGAGCCGCTTCCATAACGCCGCCTGTAGCGCCGAAGATGGTGCCTGCGCCTGTACCGATACCCATGATGGGATCGAACTGAGCGTCCTCAAGAGTTGTGAACTGAATGCCCGCTCTCTTGATCATCTTGGCAAGCTCACGGGTGGTGATCGAGATGTCGTTATCCTGCATACCGTCGCGTCCCTGATCGTCGCGCTTGATCTCGAACTTCTTGGCTACGCAGGGCATTACCGATACAACAACGATGTCCTTGGGATCGATGCCCGCCTTCTGAGCGTAGTAGGACTTGATCATCGCGCCCTGCATCTGCTGGGGTGACTTACAGGTA
>CAZVSQ010000023.1:0-15240 GCA_964629925.1 uncultured Ruminococcus sp. | reverse complement strand
TCAAAAAAGTCCGGCAGCGGAAAGCAGCTTAAAATCATCGCTACGATCTATCCGGAATATGAATGGGTGAAGCAGGTCGTCGGTGATCTTGACAACGTTGATGTTGAGCTTCTGCTCGACAAGGGCGTCGATCTCCACAGCTTCCAGCCCACAGCTAAGGATATTATAAACATCTCATCAAGCGATGTGTTCATTTACACCGGCGGCGAGTCCGACAAGTGGGTTGACGACGTTTTGAAGGAAGCCCAAAACAAGGATATGAAGGCGCTGAATCTTATTGAGGCTCTCGGCGACATGGCAAAGGAAGAAACAGCTGTCGAGGGCATGCTGTCTGAAGAAAGCGAAGAGGAAGGGGACGAAAAGTAAATCGATGAACATATCTGGCTCTCGGTCAAAAACGCCTCAAAGCTTTGTAAGAGCATTGCCGACGTTCTCGGCGAAAAAGATCCGGACAATAAAGACGCATACACAAAGAACGCCGACGCTTATATCGCAAAGCTCAACGAGCTTGACGGTCAGTATGAGCAGGTATGTTCGTCCGCAAAGAACGATACTCTTATTTTTGCCGACCGTTTTCCGTTCCGCTATATGACGGACGACTACAATTTGAAATACTACGCGGCTTTTTCGGGCTGTTCGGCTGAGAGCGAGGCGAGCTTCCAAACGCTTGTATTCCTTGCGAATAAGCTTGACGAGCTAAAGCTCAATAAGCTTATTATCATCGACGGTTCGGACAAAAAAATCGCCGACGCGGTCATCGACACGGCAAAGACAAAGGACGTTGAGGTGCTTACGCTCAACAGTATGCAGTCGGCTGTCGGCGAAAGCGACACATATTTAAGCATTATGCAGAGCAACCTTGAGGTGCTCAAAAAAGCATTGAATTAAACGGAGAGTATCCATGTCACAACTCACATGTACAGACCTTACCCTTGGCTATGAGGGGCAGGAAATAATATCAAAACTGAACTTTTCGGTTGAAAGCGGCGATTACGTCTGCATTCTGGGCGAGAACGGCTCGGGCAAAACCACCCTGATGAAAACCATTCTCGGGTTGCACAAGCCGATGAAGGGTACAATAGAAACAGGCGACGGCCTGAGCCGCCGCGAGATAGGCTACCTTCCTCAGCAGGATTCTATCCAGAAGGATTTTCCAGCCACGGTTTTTGAGATCGTCCTCTCGGGCTTTCAGGGGCGCTGCGGACTTCGGCCTTTTTATACGCGCCGTGAAAAGCGTCAGGCTGAAAAAAACATTGAGCTTTTAGGTATTTCAAGCCTAAAAAAACGCTGCTACCGCGAGCTTTCCGGCGGTCAGCAGCAGCGAGTCTTGCTCGCAAGAGCTGTTTGCGCCACGGAAAAAATGCTCCTTCTCGACGAGCCCGTGGCGGCGCTCGATCCAAAGGCAACACATGAAATGTACTCGCTTATCGAAAAGCTCAACAAGGAATACGGAATAACCGTAATAATGATCTCGCACGACGTCCGCGCCGCTATTCAGTTCGCAAATAAAGTGCTTTATATCGGAGATAAGATATTTTTCGGCACACGCGAAGAATATCTAAAGTACTCTGCGGCGCAGTCGGCAAAGGAAAGGGAGGGTAATAATGGAAATATTTGATACCCTGTCCTACTATTTTCAGTTTTCACAGGTTCGCTACGCTCTTATAGTCGGAGTGCTTGTGGCGCTGTGCGCTTCGCTTCTGGGCGTTACGCTGGTGCTCAAACGCTTTTCGTTTATAGGCGACGGACTCTCTCATGTCGCGTTCGGAGCGATGGCTGTGTCGTCGATCACAGGAGCGCTCGTAAGCGCGTGGAAGCCCGCTATCGACGCAAGCGGAAACATGCTGATTGTAATGCCGATAACCGTTCTGAGCGCCGTTCTGCTTCTCAGAACGGGAAAAAACGCTAAGGTAAAGGGCGACGCTGCGGTAGCAATGATCTCCGTTGGAGCGCTCGCTATCGGCTATCTTCTGATGAACCTCGATGTGTTTCCCAAGTCGGCGAATATTTCGGGCGACGTGTGCTCAACGCTTTTCGGCTCGATCTCAATCATTACGCTTACGCATGAGGAGGAAAGCTTCTGTATAATCGTATCGCTCGTTGTTGTAGCGGTGTTTATCTTCCTGTACAACAAAATCTTCTCCGTTTCCTTTGACGAGGATTTCGCCACGGCTACGGGAACAAAAGCGAGCGTATATAACCTGATAATTGCCATCATAATTGCCGTGATTATCGTAATTTCAATGAACCTCGTAGGCTCGCTGCTTATTTCGGCGCTTATTATTTTCCCCGCGCTTTCGGCAATGCGCGTGCTCAAAAGCTTTAAGGCTGTCACTATCTGTTCGGCTTGCCTCAGCGTTTTCTGCGCCTCGCTGGGAATCATTATTTCGATTCTGTTCAGCACGCCCGTCGGCTCGACGATTGTCGCGGTAGATATAGCGGCTTTCGGCTTGTTCTCGCTGATAGGAGCAGCCAAAGGAGGCTTTAAGCGATGAAAAAACTTTTATCCTTAATAATGTTATCTGTAATGCTCGTTTCGGTTTTTGCGGGCTGCGGCTCGGCTGCATCTCAGGCTGAAAATAAGGCAAATCAGACAAGTAAAAAGACCATTAACGATATTCTTGCCGAATCTCAGGCAAAGAACACCACCGTTGCTCCTAAAGTGGATTATCCAAAGCTTGATTACTCTGCCGAGGTCGATTTAACGAACCTCAATTCCAATATGGTTTACTCTACCGTTTACAGCATGGTTAATTCTCCTGAAGAATATAAAGGCAAAACGGTCAAAGCTCAGGGCACGTTTGACGTGTTTACAGATCCCGAGTCGGGCAATATGTTTTACGCCTGCGTAATTGCCGACGCCACCGCCTGCTGCTCTCAGGGACTTGAGTTCGTCCGGAAGGGCGACCACAGCTATCCCGGCGATTATCCAAAGGTCGGTGAGCCGATAACCGTCGGCGGCGTTTTCGGTACATACGATGACAACGGTCAGACATACTGCTGCCTTTCCGACGCGGAACTTGCGGTTTAATATTTTTTCTTTAATACTTCACTTATTATCCTAACGCCCTCGTCAAGCTTTTCCTGCGCAATGCCCGAAAAGCTCAGCGCCGGGGCGTTTTCTTCTCGGTTTGATCTCATCAGCCTTACCGAGCGCTGCTCCAGAGCTTCCTCGGTTTTTTCGGTGTCTATTGAATACGGCAGCTTTAAAGTGAGGTATAACGAGGTTTCGTTGAAGTGATATTCAGCTTCGGGCATGTACTTTACAACTGCTGAAATAAGAGCCCTGCTTTTTTCAAGGTACACCCTGCGCGCGCGCCTCAAATGGGCGTCGATTTTGCCGTTTGTGATGTATTTTGCCAGTGCCAGCTGTTCGGTTTTTGACGCGGTCTGATTCATAAACCGTTTTACGCTGTTGTATTTTTTGAGCAGCTTTTCTGGCAGAACCATGTAGCTTATACGGACAGAGGGCAGAAGTACCTTTGAAAAAGCGCCTATATAAACCGTGTTTTCCACGTCATAATGCTGAACGCATGGGATAGGCCGCGTGCTGTAGCGCAGCTCTCCGTTGTAGTCGTCCTCTAAAATCAGCGCATTGTTCTGACGTGCCCACTCAATTATTTCAAGCCTGCGCGTAACGGGCATGTTTGAGCCTCTCGTGCCCGAATAATTCGGGTTTATCAGAATAATATCGGGCGATATTTCTTTTAAAGAATCAATTGTGACGCCGTATTTGTCGCTTTCAAAATAATGTATGTCATAATCAAAGCTTTTGAATATCATTTCTGCCTGTACATAACCGGACTTTTCCACCGCTGCTTTTTTGCCGAAGCCGATAAGTGAGCAGAGCAAATAAAGGATCGCCTGTGTGCCCGCGCCTACAACTATATTCCCCTCCTGAGCGTTTACGCTTCTTACTCCAAGAGCGTATCTCTGAAGCGCGGAGCGGAGCGCCTTTTCGCCCTGAACGTCTCCGTAAGAGGTGAGCAGATAGTTTCGGTTTATTATATCCTTTATGTTTTTCTTCCATTCTGCAAGGTCAATGATTTTTTCGTCAATACTTTGTCCGCTGAAATCATAATCATAGTATCGGGTTTTAAGGCTGTCGCTGTCGGATATCTCAACGGATTTTGAGAGCTTGTAAAAGTCCGCCGCAACAAAATACCCTTTTTGCGGATAGCTTACGATATATCCCTCAACGCATAGCTGGTCATAAGCGCCCGTTACGGTCGTTTTGGATATTCCGCGGTCGGCGCTGAGCTTCCTTATCGACGGAAGCTTGCTGCCCTTTTTCAGGCTGCCGTTTTCGATCGCCTCTCTGACTGAAAGGTAGATCTGCTGATACATCGGCTTATTAAGTTTTGAATCGATAATAATGTAGTCGTTAAGCATAGCAAAGCTCCGTTATCATTGTTTTCGATTTTATTTTAGCATTTGAGAAGAATTATTGCAAGGGTGTTGAAATTTTCTCTGTTTATTAGTATAATATTAACGTATGTGAATTTTATATTGTGAGGGATACTTATGAATATTTCAACAAGCGAGTTTTTTGATTCAATAAAGGGCAAAACCGTTGCATTCATCGGAATCGGCACAAGCAACCTGCCGCTTATCAAGCTGTTTGCCGAAAAAGGCGCCAAGGTCGTAGCATGCGACAGAAAGAGCTTTGAATCACTCGGCGATAATGGCGCAAAGGCAAAGGAGTACGGCGCCGAGCTGATTCTCGGAGAGGATTATCTCAGCAATATTAACGCCGATATAGTGTTCCGCAGCCCGGGCACACCGTTTTATAAGGATGAGCTTGTAAAGCTCAGAGATAACGGAACCGTACTTACTTCCGAGATGGAGGTTTTCTTTGACCTCTGTCCCTGCAAGGCGATAGCGGTTACGGGTTCCGACGGCAAGACCACCACAACAACTATTATTTCCGAAATTCTCAAGGCTGCCGGCAAAACCGTCCACCTCGGCGGCAACATCGGCAAGCCGCTTCTGCCCGAAATCGAGAGCGTCAAACCCGACGACTGGGCTGTTGTTGAGCTTTCAAGCTTCCAGCTTATTTCAATGCGCAAAAGCCCGGACATTGCCGTTGTTACAAACCTCGCTCCGAATCACCTTGATATCCACAAGGATATGCAGGAATATGTCGATTCCAAAAAGAACATCGTGCTCCACCAAAACGCTTTTTCAAAGGCGGTTCTCAACCTCGACAACGAGATAGCAAACGGTTTCAGCGGCGATGTAAGAGGAAAGCTTGCAAAGTTCAGCGTAAAAGAAAAGCTCTTTAACGGCGCGTACCTCGACGGCACCAAAATCGTCTACAGTGACTACGGCAAGGTTACCGAGGTAATGGATTACCGCGATATTAAGATACCCGGCATGCACAATGTCGAGAACTATTTGGCTGCAATTTCGGCGGTATGGGGAATAGCCGACGTCGATACAATAGTAAAGGTAGCCAAAACCTTTGGCGGCGTTGCTCACCGCGCCGAGTTTGTCCGCGAATACCGAGGCGTAAAGTATTATAACGACTCAATCGCTTCAAGTCCCACAAGAACCGCGCTCGGCACGCTCTCGCTTTACGATGAAAAAATAATCATCATCGCGGGCGGCTACGACAAGCATATCCCTTACGAGCCGCTCGGTCCCGTAATAAATAATAAGGTTAAAACACTGATCCTTCTCGGTGATACCGCTCCCAAAATCGAGACGGCGGTAAAGTGCGCCGACAACTACGACGAATCGGCAATCAAAATCATCAACGTCACCAACATGGAGGAAGCTGTTGAAGCGGCTGTTAATAACTCCGTTGAGGGCGATATCGTTTCGCTTTCACCCGCAAGCGCGAGCTTTGGTCTGTATAAGAACTTTGAGGAACGCGGCAATCACTTCAAAACCATTGTAAATAATTTGGAGTAATACTGATGAATCTGGAACAACTTATTTTTGAATTATGCTCCGTTTACGGCGTTTCGGGCAGCGAAGCTCCGGCGCTTAACGCGGCAAAAAAATATCTTGAGCAAAAAGCCGGGGTTTCCGTTGACAATAACGGAAACCTTATCGCTGTGCTCGGGAATAATGCGGCGGAAAAAACGATCATCCTTGACGCGCACCTTGACCGCATAGGCTTTATCATTACCGACATTGACGACAAGGGCTTTGTAAAGGTCGACAAACTCGGAGGAGTTGACATCCGCACACTGCAGGACAGCGTTCTTGTGTCCGAAAGCGGCTTAAAGGGGACTGTGTGCTGTCTGCCGCCTCACCTCAGCGACGGCAGCGAGGACAAAGCTTCTCCCATAGACAAAACATGGGTTGACTTCGGTATGCCGAAAGAGCAGGTCGAAAAGCAGCTTAAAATCGGCGATACTCTTACTTTTTCAACACAGCCGAAAAAGCTTCTCGGCGATAAAATAACGGCTCCCGCGCTTGATGACCGCTGCGGCATAGCGGCGCTTATCCGTGCGGCAGAACTTATCGATACCGATGAATATAAGGTGGTGATACTGCTCAGCACGCAGGAGGAAACCTACGGCACAGGCGCTAAAACAGCGGCGTTTTCAATCGACGCCGATGAGGCGATAGCGGTAGACGTCAGCTTTGCCTCTCAGCCCGACGTCGCGGGGCAGTACGGCAAAATCGAGCTCGGAAAGGGGCCGATGATCTGCGTTTCGTCAGTGCTCAGCCGCGAAATGTCAAATAAACTTATATCAATTGCAAAAGAGCAATCTATCCCGTATCAGCTTGAGCCTATTGCGGGAGCGACGGGCACTAACGGCGACCATATCGCCGTGACCAAAAGCGGCGTAAAAACCGCAGTCGTTTCAATCCCTCAGCGCTACATGCACACTCCCGTTGAGGTTATTTCACTCTCTGACGTAGAAAACACGGCGCGGCTCATTGCCGCCTATATCAATTGCGGAGGTGCGTTCAATGGTTGATTACACTCTGCTTAAAAAGCTCTGTTTAGCCGATGGTATCTCGGGAGATGAAAGCGCCGTCAGGGATATTATTGTTGATGAAATAAAAGATCTTGCCGAATGGCGCGTTGACAGCCTCGGAAATCTCCTTGTTCATAAAAAAGGAAAAGCCACTGCAAAGGCAAGGCTCATGCTGTCCGCGCACATGGACGAGGTCGGGCTTATGGTGACCGACATAACCTCAGACGGCTTCCTGAAATTTGACGAGGTCGGCGGAATCGACAGGCGCGTGCTTGTCGGAAAGCAGGTCGCTGTAGGCAAAAACAACGTCCCGGGCGTTATCGGGATAAAGCCGGTTCACCTCTGCAAGGGCGACGAAAACAAAACTATTCCCGAATACGGCGATATGTATATCGACATCGGTGCCGACAGCCTTGAGGAAGCGTTAAGCGTTGTCAATTACGGCGACAGCATTCATTATGTCAGCGACTTTATCGAAACCGAAACCTCAATCAATTCAAAGGCGATCGACGACCGCTTTGGATGTTATTTTCTTATCGAGCTTATTAAAAGCGAGCTCGATTACGACATGGATTTTGCATTTGTTGTTCAGGAGGAGGTCGGTCTGCGCGGCGCAAAAACAGCGGCTTATACTCTTGATCCCGAGTTTGCCCTTGTGATGGAAACTACCACCTCGGCCGAGATACCCGAAATCGACAAGTCAAAGCAGGTTTGCACCCTCGGCGGCGGCGCGGTCATTTCCGTCATGGACAGGCGCACCATTTACGATAAAGAGATGGTATCCTTTGCTTTTGATATTGCCGAACAAATCGGCGCAAAGGCTCAGTACAAGCGCGCCGTAGCGGGAGGAAACGACTCGGGCGCTATTCATCAGAGCCGCGGCGGAGTGCGCACTTTGGCTATATCGCTTCCCTGCCGCTATCTTCACGCTCCGAGCACGGTCGCCGCAAAAAGCGACTGTGAAAGCATACTTTCTCTCGCAAAAGAAATCAGTAATAGAATAGCGGGAGGAGCTTTAAAAAGATGATAGTGTCCGCATCACAAGCCCCGGATTTTGTCCCCGCAGTTTTAAAAATTTCAGACAACAGCCCGTTTGCCTGCCGTATTTTATCGCTTTATCAGTGTTATCCGCCTGAGCTTGCTTTTGTGGATTACTGGATGACCGCCGATGAAAACGGTATTTGCACGGGCGCAATAGCCCGCAACGGCTCAAACTTTATTCTGTTTCTTACCGATAAAAGCGAGCTTGACGAAATCGCGTCTTTCCTGCGAGTGTCGGGAGCCTCGGCCGTGTTGTGTGAGGGCGGCTATGATCTTGATTTTTCAGACCGCATCACAGAGGGTGTGGTTATGAAGATAAACCACAAAATATCTATTGAGGTCGAGGAACAGATAATCGAGCCCGATATCCGCTCGGCTTACGACTTGATCGTAAAATGCGCCGATGAGAATTTTTCGCCGCCTGAGTTTGAGGATTTTTATGTCGACGTCAATCACAAGCTGCGCCATAACGCAATGCGTCTTTGCGGAATATATGACGGGGAAGTCCTTGCCGCAATCGCCATGACGGTTGCCGAGAGCGGCGACGGCGCTGTTTTGGGAGCGGTCGCGTGCCATCCCGACTACCGCCGAAGCGGCTACGGCTCAAAAATCGTAAGCTGCCTCACAAACGCGCTTGTTTCAGAGGGCAAAGCGGTTTATCTTCACCGCGCGCAAAACGCCAACGCCGCGTTTTATCAAAACCTCGGATTTAAAAACTGCGGAAGCTGGCGCGAGTATCATTAATTAAAGGATGATTTTTTGAACTTTTATGATATAGACAAACGTGTTCTCGAAGCCTCGCAAAAAGCCATGGAGCTTTGCGCCGATAAGCTGAGCCAGATCGAGGACATTCAGGAATACAATCAGATAAAAATGATAAAAGCGTTTCAGAACGCGGGTGTGAGGGAGAGCTATTTCAGCGCTTCCACAGGCTACGGCTACGATGATTTCGGCCGCGACGCGCTTGACCGCGTGTACGCCTTTGCCTTTGACGCCGAGGACGCTCTGGTGCGCCACAACTTTGTCAGCGGAACTCACGCGCTCACCGTAGCGCTTTTTGGTATGCTCCGCCCGAACGACACCATGCTCAGCGTTATCGGAATGCCTTATGACACGATTCGCTCTGCAATCGGTATCGAGGGCAGTTACCCCGGCTCGCTGAAAGATTATAACATAAACTTTGAAATGACAGAGCTGCTGCCCGACGGCACGCTTGATTACGCACAAATTCAAAAGGATATTGAAGCTAAAAAGCCCAAGATGGTCTACATTCAGCGCTCACGCGGCTACAGCACTCGCGCTACGCTGACATGGCGCGAGATAAAGAAAATCTGCGACATCTCAAAAAAAGCTTCGCCCAAGTCGATCATAATGCTTGACAATTGCTACGGCGAGTTTATTGATAAGGTTGAGCCGCTTTCTGTCGGGGTTGACATTATGGCAGGCTCGCTTATTAAGAACGCGGGCGGCGGGATTTCTCCTACGGGCGGTTATATCGCAGGCAAAAAAGAGCTTGTCGAAATGTGCGCCTACCGACTCACAACTCCGGGAACAGGCAAGGAAATAGGCGCTACTCTCGGCAACAACCGCGAGCTGTTCATGGGTGCTTACCACGCGCCTCATGTTACGGGCGAGGCGCTTAAAACCGCGGTTTTTGCTTCGGCTCTGTTTGAGATACTCGGTTATGAAACATGTCCCAAATACAATGAAAACAGGGGAGATATTATTCAGCTTGTAATGCTCGGAAATGAGGAAAAGCTCTGCAAATTCTGCGAGGGAATACAGGCAGGCTCGGCTGTCGACAGCTTTGTTGTGCCTGTTCCGTCGGATATGCCCGGCTATGAGAGCAAGGTCATCATGGCGGCAGGAGCGTTTACTCTGGGCAGCTCGATCGAGCTTTCGGCTGACGCGCCTCTGCGAGAGCCCTACGCTGTTTGGATGCAGGGCGGACTGAACTTCCACGGCGGCAAGTTAGGCGTAATGCTCGCGGCGAATAAGGTTCTGAACAGTTAATGATTCTAATTTAGAAAATAAAGGCAGAAGGTTTCAATAAAAGAAGCCTTCTGCTACATTTATATATCAGTTTTTAAGCGCCTGAAGCGGAGCGGGGATCCTTCCTCCGCGGTTGATGAATACCTCGGGTGAACCTGCTCTCACGGGCATTACCGGGCCCGAGCCGAGCAGTCCGCCGAATTCAAGCATATCTCCGGCTTTTCTTCCCACAGCCGGGATAAGCCTTACTGCGGTCGTCTTTGTGTTTACCATGCCGATAGCCGCTTCGTCCGCGATTATCGCCGAAATAGTTTCCGCGGTGATGTCGCCGGGAACAACTATCATATCCAAGCCAACCGAGCAAACAGCCGTCATGCTCTCAAGCTTTGTTATGTCAAGATGACCGCTCTTTGCCGCCGCAATCATTCCGGCGTCCTCAGAAACGGGGATGAACGCGCCGCTAAGTCCGCCTACATGACTGGACGCCATTACGCCGCCCTTTTTGACAGCGTCGTTAAGAAGCGCGAGGGCAGCGGTCGTGCCGTGGCAGCCGCATTTTTCCAAGCCCATTTCCTCTAAAATATAGGCAACGCTGTCGCCGACTGCGGGAGTGGGAGCGAGCGAGAGGTCTACTATACCGAAGGGCACGCACAGTCGCTTGCTTGCTTCCTTGGCAACAAGCTGACCCATCCTTGTGATTTTGAACGCGGTTTTCTTTACCATATCGGCGATTTCGGTTATATCTTTACCTGCGCCGTCCTTGGCAAGAGCCGCCCTTACGACTCCGGGACCCGATACGCCGACGTTGATTACCGTGTCCGCTTCGCCTACGCCGTGAAAAGCGCCGGCCATAAAGGGGTTATCCTCGGGAGCGTTGCAAAAAACAACAAGCTTGGCCGCGCCTATGCAGTTGCGGTCGGCAGTTATTTCGGCGGTCTGTTTAACTATTTTGCCCATCATCTTTACGGCGTCCATATTGATTCCGGCTTTAGTTGAGCCGATGTTTACCGACGAGCAGACAAAGTCGGTTTCGCTGAGCGCCTGAGGAATGCTCTCAATAAGCGCATAGTCGCCGCTTGCAAAGCCCTTCTGCACCAAAGCCGAGTAGCCGCCGATGAAGTTTACGCCAAGCTCCTTAGCCGCCTTGTCAAGCGCGTAGGCAAATCTTACCACGTTCTTGCTCTGGCAGGGAGCCGCTACCATGCCGATAGGGGTAACGGAAATGCGCTTGTTGATGATCGGGATACCGTATTCGCGCTCGATATCCTCGCCGGTCTTGACCAAATCCTTTGCGTTGAGCATGATTTTGTCATAAACCTTTGTGCACGCCTTGTCGATATCCTCATCGAGGCAGTCCAACAGCGAAATACCCATTGTGATTGTTCTCACGTCAAGGTTTTCGTTGTCGATCATATTTATGGTTTCAAGTATATCCTTGGTTTCAAGCATTTTTTTATTCCTTTACCCTTGTTATATTTTATGCATGCTGTTGAAGATGTCCTCATGCATAATGTGGATCTTGGTGTTTGTATTCTCGCCGACCTTGTTGAGGCTTTCGCGAAGCTCCTCAAAGCCGAGTGATGAGTTGTCAATTTCAACAAGCATTATCATTGCAAACATGTCCTGCAAAACGCTCTGAGTAACCTCAACAATATTTACGTTAGCGCGCGCACACGCGTCTGATACCTTTGCAAGAATGCCTACCGTGTCCTTGCCGATGACAGTAATGATCGCTTTCATCTTTTTCCTCCGTTAGCTGTATTTTTACCGTTTAATTATAGCTTTTTTTTGCGATAAAGTAAAGTTAAATCTTGCATAAACATGCGTGGTATGCTATTATTTTTTTAGGGGGAATACTAATGAGATATTTATGCGACATGCACACCCATTCCGATAATTCTTTTGACGCAAAAAGCTCGGTCGATGAAATGTGCCTTGCGGCTATTAACAGAGGGCTGTACGCCATTGCTGTAACCGACCACTGCGAGGCTCCGTTTATCCGTTTCGGCAAGGACTGCGAGTTCGGCTGCTTTGACGAGCAGATCCCCAAGTCCTTTGCCGACGCCACCGCCGCAAGGGAAAAATATGCGGGAAAACTAAAAGTCCTGCGCGGTATGGAGCTTGGTGAGCCTTTGCATGATCCCGAGCAAACAAAAAGAGCGCTCTCGTACGGCGATTTTGACTTTATCCTCGCCTCGGTTCACAACCTGAAAAACATGCAGGATTTCTACTACATGAGCTACAGTGGAGTTGACGTCGATTGGCTTTTGGGCAAGTATTTTGACGAGCTTATCGAAACCGCCGCCTTCCAGCATTTTGACAGCCTTTCACACCTAACTTATCCGCTGCGCTATATAATCGCGGGAACGGGTAAAACGCCCGACCTCAGCATTCATAGGGATAAAATCGACAGCATATTTAAAATTCTTATTCAGAATAATAAAGCGCTCGAAATCAACGTTTCGGGGCTGTTTAAGGAGATGGGATGTACGCTGCCCGATCTGCCGCTTGTAAAAAGATATAAAGAGCTTGGAGGTAAGCTTATCACAATCGGAACCGACGCCCACAGCGCCGATATGGTCGGCAGGGGCATTGAGCAGGGCATAGAGGTAGCCAAAAGCGCCGGCTTTACTCATTATGCGATTTTTGAAAAGCATTCTCCGATTTTAATAGAAATATAACACTATTATCAAATAAAACCCTTAAACATCTGTTGCGTAAAATTCCGCATAACTGTGTTGTCGTCCTCGGAATCCGACAGGATTCCTGCGTCCTCCGCCTTGTTCTGCAAAATTTTTCGCCAACATCTGTTTAAAGTGTTTTAATTGAAAATAGTATAAAAGCGGCTGTGCACAACGCATAGCCGCTAAAATATTCTTTATTAGAATTAACAGATTTCCTTGATCCAGCCTTCGGGAGCTTCGATCCTGCCCATCTGGATTCCGGTAAGGGTATCGTAGAGCTTCTTTGTGATCGGACCCATTTCCTCCATACCTGCCGGGAAGCAGATTTCCTTGCCGTGGTCGACGATCTTGCCTACGGGCGAGATGACTGCGGCTGTACCGCAGAGGCCGCACTCGGCGAAGTCCTTGATCTCATCAAAGTAAACCTCTCTCTGTTCAACCTCAAGACCGAGGTAATGCTCGGCAACATACATAAGCGAGCGGCGTGTAATAGAGGGAAGGATGCTGTCGCTCTTGGGAGTAACAACCTTGCCGTCTTTGGTAACGAACAGGAAGTTAGCGCCGCCTGTTTCCTCAACCTTGGTGCGTGTAGCGGCGTCGAGGTACATGTTTTCGTCAAAGCCCTCGTTGTGAGCGGTAACGATAGCGTGCAGGCTCATTGCGTAGTTAAGACCTGCCTTGATGTTGCCGGTGCCGTGGGGTGCGGCTCTGTCAAAGTCGGAAACCTTTATCGTAATGGGCTTTGCGCCGCCCTTGAAGTAGGGGCCTACGGGAGTAGCGAACAGACGGAACTGATATTCTTCTGAGGGCTTTACGCCGATAACGGGGCCTGAGCCGAAAATGAACGGACGAAGATAAAGAGTAGCGCCTGTGCCGTAGGGAGGTACATAATCGGCGTTAGCCTTTACAACCTTTTCAACAGCCTCAATGAACTTGTCCTGAGGAAATACGGGGATCTCAAGACGCTTTGCGCTCTGCTCAAGACGCTCGGCGTTGAGGTCTGGGCGGAATACAACGATTTTGCCGTCAACGGTGGTGTACGCCTTAAGACCTTCAAAAACAGTCTGAGCGTACTGCAAAACGCCTGCGCACTCACTCATTGTAATTGTGGATTCTGTGGTCATTTCGCCTTCGTCCCACTTGCCGTCCTTATAATTGGCAACGAAACGCTCGCCTGTGGGAATGTAGCCAAAGCCGAGATTAGACCAATCAATGTTTTGTTTTGCCATATATATTACTTCCTTTCAATGGATTAAAATCTACCGAATCATATTTTATCACTTTAATATATTGCTATAATTCCATATTAGAAATATAAACAGATATTTGGATTATATAATGTATTTGGGTGTTTATTATGACTGAAATAACAAAAATTGTACTTACAGGCGGCCCCTGCGGAGGAAAAACCACAGCTGTTTCCGTTCTTCACGAACAGTTAAGCTCATACGGCGTTGACGTTTTTGAAGTGAACGAGCAGGCTGCGGCGCTTATGCGCAGCGGCAAAACCCCCGAAAACATGGGCGTGTATGAGTTTCACAGCCTTTTGTTTTCCAATCAGCTTGCCGAGGAAAACGCCGCTTTTGAAAGGGCAGAGCACTCTGATAAGAGAAAGGCAGTCATCATTTGCGACAGAGGTCTGCTTGACAGCTGCGCCTATGCCGGTGCTGCTGATTTTGCAAAATACTCAGCCGCCTATGGCTTTAACGAGGCAAAGATACGCAACCGTTACGACGCTGTTTTTCATATGGTCACTGCCGCCGACGGCGCCGAGGAGCATTATACTCTTTCAAATAACGATATCAGAAGCGAGGGTTTGGCTAAGGCAAGGGAACTTGATGAAGAAATATTATCGCTGTGGGTAGGGACCGGACACCTGAGGATCATCGACAACAGCGTAAGCTTTACCGATAAGCTCAACCGGCTTTTGCGGGAGATTTTGGCAGTGCTGGGGATACCCGAGCCGCTTGAGATCGAGCGCAAGTTTTTGATCGTGTATCCCGATTTGGATCTGCTCAGGAATATGAAGACCTGCCGCAGAATACCCATAACGCAGGCTTATCTTACAACGCCCGAGGAGGGCAGGTTCCGCATCAGAAAAAGGGGAGAGGGAACCGAAGCGCTGTACATAAAAACGATCAAGCATAAAATCAATGATTTAAAGCGCATTGAAATCGAAGATTATATTTCCGAAGAAGAATATAAATCCTATCTTGCAAATAAAGAATGCGTCGAGGGTATCATTTCAAAGGACAGATACTGCATCGCGTGGCACAGCGAGTACTTTGAGCTTGACGTTTATCCTTTTTGGAACGACAGGGCAACGCTTGAAATCGAGCTTTTGGATGAAGATCAAAAATACGAATTGCCCGATTTTATCGAATTGGTGCGCGATGTAAGCACCGAAAGGGAATATCGCAATAAATATTTGGCAGTCGTTTACGGAAAGTATTATTTTTGACAATTTTCAAAAAAAGTATTGACAATAAAGCCTGTTGAAGATATAATATAAAGGCTGACTTGATTCAGAAATGCGCCAATAGCTCAGCTGGATAGAGCAACTGCCTTCTAAGCAGTAGGTCAGG
>CAZVSQ010000022.1:0-15371 GCA_964629925.1 uncultured Ruminococcus sp. | reverse complement strand
AGCTATCGTAAAAATCTTTTATCAACATATAAAATGATAATCGGCAGATTATCCGAGATCCTCGTGCCTGAAAAAGATCCGAAGCTGAATGAGCATTTCAATATTTGCATTTTCTTTTTGGCTAGTGCAACTTTGGAAAACGAATGGATCAACACCAACTTAAAGAAAAAAGAGATACTTCAAAAGCTGGACGAGCTGGCGAAGGAGCCTATAATAAAAAAGGCGCTGCCTTATGTTCCTAAAGAAAAGTTGAGCGAAAGGCATAAATCGGATTACGACGCGCTTTTATGCGAGAGCGGAGAGAAAATGGCAGCTGCTCTGAAAAGTCATTCCCTGTACGGACGCATGAGAACGCCGATGAGATTGAAAAGAAAGCTCAGCAAATACAGGCTCTTTTCAAAGCTGCTGCCCAAGGTCAGAAAAAAAGCTATCAGATTTTTTATGGGCAAGAAAAAAGCTTGATCGCTGCAAAGGAGAAAAAATGAGCGAAACGGAAAAAACGATCTCGGTAATAATACCCGTATACAATACCGCGGACTACCTGCCGCGCTGTCTTGACTCAGTAATAAACAGCGATTACCGGAATCTTGAAATAATTTGCGTAAACGACGGCAGCACGGACAACAGCCTTGATATCCTGAATGAATACGCCGAAAAAGACAGCAGGATCCGCGTTATAACTATCCCAAACGGAGGAGTTTCAATTGCCAGAAACACGGGGCTGGACGCTGCCTCAGGTGATTATATCGCCTTTGTGGATTCCGACGACCGGATCCACAAGCAGTATTTCAGTGTTCTTGTCGATATTCAAAGGAAAAGCGGCTGCGATATCGCGGCAGTGACCTACAAAGAGGCAGATGAACATGTCCAAGATGGATTTATAGATGTTTCTGCAGTAAAAGCAAAGTTTTATAAGAATGATAAAGCACTCAGGCGTTTGTTCAGGGCGGTATGGACAAAGCTGTTTAAAAGGGAGATTTTGCAGGGACTTAGATTTTGTCCGGAAACTCATTTTGCGGAGGACACACTATTCCTATATAACATCTTTTGGAATAAAAAAAGCGTTAACGCGGCGATCGCCGATTTACCTATTTATTTCTATACGGTAAGAAACAATTCTCTTTCACATAACGGCAGGGAAATTCCGGGCTATTTGTTTTCGCATAGGAAATATCTGAAGTTTGCTGATATTTACTCAGACAAGCGCATATCAAGAATATGCCTTAAAGAGTTGTTCAGGTACGATCTGCCGTTCAGATACGGAAGCGCGCGCAGCGGTAAAACGGAGCTGTTTAAGGAAATTGATGAGGTGATGAATAAGGCGGTTGATATAGACCGCGAAAAGCATATTTTACGGTTTCCGTCGTCCGTTTTATACCGCGCCTTGACAAAGCGCCCGAAACTATATGAAAAATACAGAAAAATTTTGTCGTTGAAAAAACGATTTGCAAAGAGGTAAAAATGAGCGATCCATTGATATCGGTAATAATACCCGTATACAATACCGCGGACTACCTGCCGCGCTGTCTTGACTCAGTAATAAACAGCGATTACCGGAATCTTGAAATAATTTGCGTAAACGACGGCAGCACGGACAACAGCCTTGATATCCTGAATGAATACGCCGAAAAAGACAGCAGGATCCGCGTTATAACGATCACAAACGGAGGCGTTTCAAACGCGCGTAACGTCGGAATAGAAAGCTCATCGGGCGAGTTCATCGCCTTTGTGGATTCCGACGACTGGGTGCATAGGCAGTTTTTCGGAATAATGACTCATTTTCAAAAAAAGAACGATTCCGATATCATAGCGTGCGGTTACAGCAAGGTCGAAGCATATGCAGAGGATATTCCTTATTTGATCGACGAGATAAACGAGCTCCGCTTTCAAAAGGAAAAAACGGAAATGCGCAAAGCGATAATAGCATATATTTTCGCAAAGCTGTACCGCAGAGAATTGTTTGAAACGGTTCGGTTTGACGTTTCGGTAAAAAAGTGTGAAGATCTGCTGTTTAACGTTGCTTTGATGTGCAGCAAGGAAATCGGAAATATGGTTTATCTGCCGTGTGATTTATACTACTACTATGACCGTGAAGGCTCGGCTGTGCATTTGCTTAAGACAGATGAGGAAGCAAACGCCGGCAACGCGTTTTTACAATACGCAAAGCAGGCGAAAAAAAGCAGCAACAGAGCGTGTTTCTTGATGAAGCATTCAGGCTGCTTATTAAAGCGAGATACCGGATGATGAAGGATTCCGAGCACGAGCATCTTGATGAGGTGAACAGCATGCTTAAGGACTGGTTAAAAACGGAAAAGGAGCTTAAGGCATTAAGCTCAAAAAAATCCAAAGCTTACCGTATGTTTGCCAAGCACCCGTTCACATACAGCCTTTACCGAAAAACGGTTACAAAGCATAAACATTGATAAGGACCTGCGTTTGCCGAAAGCAGACGCAGGCCTTTTGCGCTTTTGCGCAACGGAATAACAGCGGGTTCGCATGTTTTCACAGGACGGCAGCGCGCCTGGGGCATGTTTTCTGCGAAAATGTCAAAATGAGATTATTGATTGACTTTCAAATAAGATTATAGTATAATGATTCTAATTGTGGGAAAGTAGGCAATTTGAATAGAGAGTGATAAAAAATGACAATACAACCTTTTACAAAAAAGATATGGCTTTCCTCTCCGACAATGCACGGAGAAGAACTTGAGTATATGAAACAGGCGTATGATTCAAACTGGATGTCAACGTTGGGTGAGAACCTTAACGTTCTTGAGCGTGATATATGCGAGGTAACGGGCTGTAACAGCGCCGTTCCGCTGACTACGGGGACTGCCGCTATGCATATGGCGGTAAAGCTTGCCGGTATAGGCAGGGGCGACAGGGTGTTTTGTACCGATATGACCTTTGCCGCTACCGTCAGCCCTGTTATTTATGAGGGCGGAGAGCCTGTGTTTATAGATTCCGAGCGCGACACATGGAATATGTCGCCCGAGGCGCTGGAAAAAGCTTTTGAGCTGTATCCGGAGGTAAAGTTTGTCATAGTCGCTCATCTTTACGGTACTCCCGCAAAGCTTGATGAGATAAAAGCCGTGTGCGACAGGCACGGAGCAACGCTTATAGAGGACGCCGCCGAGTCCTTCGGCGCATATTACAAGGGCAGACATACGGGTGCTTTCGGCAAGTATTCGGCGCTGAGCTTTAACGGCAATAAAATAATAACGGGTTCCTCGGGCGGAATGCTTATCACCGATGATGTTTCGGCGGGCAACAAGGTCCGCAAATGGTCTACTCAGAGCCGCGACTGCGCGCCGTGGTACCAGCACTCCGAAATCGGCTATAACTACCGCATGTCAAACGTTATAGCGGGCGTTGTCAGAGGACAGCTTCCGTACTTAAATGAGCATATCGAGCAGAAAAAGGCTGTTTACAACAGGTATAAAGAGGGCTTTAAGGATTTGCCGGTTCAGATGAATCCGTATGACGCCGAAAACAGCAAGCCGAATTTTTGGCTGAGCTGCCTGTTGATCGATAAAGACGCCATGTGCAGTCAAAAACGCGGAGATTCCACGGCGGAGTATATAAAAGAGCCGGGAAAAACCTGTCCGACCGAAATATTAAAAAAGCTGGCGCTGCTTAACGCCGAGGGCAGACCTGTTTGGAAGCCCATGCATTTGCAGCCGCTTTACGGGAAATACCCCTTTGTTACCGCGGGCGAGGACGTTGGAGCCGATATCTTTGAAAGAGGCTTGTGCCTGCCAAGCGACAACAAAATGACTCCTGAAGATCAGGATAAGATCATTGAGATCGTAAAAAGCTGTTTTGAATGAGGGATAATCAATGGAAAAGCACAAGCCTTACGGCGTATATGAGCGGTTTTTTAAGCGGCCGCTCGACATTGTCTGCGCCCTGCTTGCGCTTTTGGTATTCGGGTGGCTTTATGCCGTTGTGGCGATACTTGTAAAAGTAAAGCTGGGCAGCCCCGTTATTTTTAAACAGCCCAGACCGGGCAAGGATGAAAAGGTTTTTAACCTGTATAAATTCCGCACCATGACGGAAAAAAAGGACGAAAACGGAAATCTGCTTCCCGATGAATTAAGACTTACAAGGTTCGGCGGCTTTTTGCGCAAGACCTCGCTTGACGAGCTGCCCGAGGCTATCAATATATTGAAGGGCGATATGAGCGTGGTGGGGCCGCGCCCGCTGCTTGTTAAATACCTGCCGTATTACAACAAAAAAGAAAAGCACCGCCATGACGTGCGCCCCGGACTGTCGGGTTACGCTCAGGTGCACGGCAGAAATGCTATTTCATGGGACGAAAAGTTTGCGCTTGATATTGAATATATAAACAGGATCACCTTTGCGGGCGATCTGAAAATTATTTTTTTGTCTGTGTTTAAATCCTTTGTTAAGCAGGAGGGCGTTTCGTCAGATACATGCGTGACAATGGAGGATTTTACAGAATATGCAAAAAACCGCGTTTAGAAGTTAGGAGACGGATTGGTGGAACAAAACAGACCTTTGGTAAGCATGATCGTGCCGATTTATCGCATTGACAGATATATAGGCATCTGCATTGAAAGCCTGATCAACCAGACTTACCGCAATATTGAGATCATTCTCGTAAACGACGGCAGCGACGACCGCTGCCCCAAAATTTGTGATCTGTACGCTAAAAAAGATAAACGCGTTAAAGTTATACATAAAAAGAACGGCGGTCTTGTTTCCGCAAGAAAGGCGGGGCTTGAGCGCTCCGCCGGCGATTATATAGGATATGTTGACGGCGACGACTGGATCGACAGCCGTTTTGTTGAGCGAATGGTATCGGACGCGCTTGAGTGCGGCGCGGATATTGTGTGCGCCGGTTTTACGCGTGATTTGAACAAAAAAAGCGCTCTGGTGTTCAATAAATACCCAATAGGAGTGTATAGCGGCAAAGAGCTTGACGGCTTAAAGCAGAAAATGCTTTCGGACGGTGAGTTTTATTATTTGGGCATAACCACCTATGTGTGGAACAAGCTGTTTAAGCGCGAGGTTGTCTACGCGGCTCAGATGAATGTCGATGAAAGGATATCGATAGGCGAGGACGCTGCCGTAACTTATCCCGCCATAATGGAAAGCAAATGCGTGCGCGTCACGGGCTGCGTTGACTATCATTACCGTCAGCACAGCGAGTCGATGCTTAAGCAGACGGCGGGCTATGACGTTGAGATGGATAAGCTCAGAGTGCTGGCTGATTATCTTTTCGCCTTTGCGTCAAAATATGACGAAAAATATATGCTTAAAAAACAGATAACGGATTATGTGGTCGGAAACTGCCTTATCCGCTGCGGCGGCAGATTGCCTGGCTCAAACGGCTTCAATACGTTTGACACCGCTTATTACGGAAAAAAAGTCGTTGTTTTTAACGCCGGTACTTTCGGTCAGCAGCTTGTAAACCGTTTCAGCGAGAGCGTTCACTGTGAGATAGTAAAGTGGATCGACGACGACTTCCGCGAGTACAGGCACTGCGGAGTGGATGTCGATTCGGTCGAGAGCATCGTTGAGGCGGATTTTGACTATGTGCTGATAGCTACCCTTAATCCGATAGTCACCAAGTCTATCACACGGCGCCTTTTGGCTTTGGGCGTTGCTTCCGACAGGATACTAAAGGCGAATTGTCCGGAAAAAGAAAGAGAATCGCTGTTGAAACGATATTTATATGACAGGTAATGCCATGAATGATTTTGCGTTGAAGGTACTGACTGCCCCTGCAGGGAAAACCTATATTTTTTCGCTTGGGCAGGCAGGTTTTATAATAAAAAGCAAAAGCGGGCAGCTGCTTGCAATAGATCTGTATCTTTCCGATTGCGTTGAAAGAATAGAGGGGCACGAGGGCTTCAAGCGGCTGCTGCCGAAGATCCTTTCACCGTATGATCTGGAGTTTGACGCGGTCGTTGCAACTCATTTTCACCGCGACCATTTTGACATCGACGCGATTCCCTCGATGATGTCAAACGGAAAAACCAAGCTGTTTGCCGCAGAGGATTGCAGAGAATCGGTCAGGCAGCTGGAAATGACTGAGGATAACATCTCGTTCGTCAAGCCCGGCGACAACTGCGTCTGCGGCGACTTTGCGCTTGAGTTTGTAAACTGCGACCACGGCGAAGGCGCGCCTCGTGCGGTGGGCGTGATGGTCAAGGTCGACGGCAGGCTTATTTTTGAAACCGGCGACACCTGCCTTAGAACTGATTGGGCAGAGGAATTTAAAACGCACGGTAAAACAGATGTGCTGATAGCCCCTATAAACGGCGCTTTCGGCAATATGAACGAGCGGGAATGCGCCGCTTTTGCCGATGTGCTTGACGCGGAGCTTACCATCCCGTGCCACTGCGGAATGTTCGCGTCACACGGCGGCAGTGTCGGAGCGTTTTATGAGATAATGAAAAAGCAGTATCCCGGGCGCGGTTTTTGCATTATGGCGCAGGGTGAGATGCTTACTATATAGAGGAAAGCTATGAACAGAGAATTTGAGGGGAAAAAGCTGCTGATACTCGGCGGAAATCCCGAAACTACACCTTTGGTGGAAATTGCGAACGGCATGGGCGTCAAAACGATAGTCACCAGCGGCAGATCCACCGATCCGGCAAAAAAAGCCGCGTGGAAGGCGTATGACGTTGACGGAATGGACGTCGAAGGTCTTATTGCGCTTGCCAAAGATGAAAAAGTCGACGGCGTTCTGGTCGGCGTTGCCGATATTCTGGTGCCGTCCTACTGCAGGGTTTGCGGCGCGCTCGATCTTCCGTGCTACGCGACTCAAAATATCGTTGATGTGTTTTCCTTTAAGGATAAGTTCAAGGCGACCTGCGAAAAGTACGGCGTTCACGGCATTCCCGAATACAAGCTTGACGCCGGTTTGAAGCGCGGTGATCTTGACAAAGTAGAATACCCCGTTATGATAAAGCCCGTAGATAACGGCGGCGGCGTAGGAATGACAGTCGCGTATAATGAAGCCGAATTGATCGAGGGCGTAAAAAAAGCGCTTGACGCGTCCTATTCAAAGAGGTTTATAGCGGAGAGATATATGCTCTGCGATGATATGGGCATGTATTACACGTTTAAGGACGGCTATTGCAGCGCGTCTTGCATTTATGACAGATATACCACCGACGAGCAGCCCGGGATGAGCCGCGTCTGCTTAGGCGGAACATATCCGTCAAAGCATATTGACGAGTACTTTGAAAAAATGCACGGAAACGCCGTTAGGATGTTTAGCGAGATCGGGATCAAAAACGGCGTTTTGATGCTCTCCGGGTTTTACGAAAACGGCGAGTTTTATGTATATGACACGGGCTTCAGGCTGCAGGGCGAGGCTCCTCATCTTTTGATGAAAGCTATCCACGGCTTTGACCAAAGGGAAATGCTTATTCGTTTTGCCCTGACAGGCAGCGAGGGCGATGTTGACCTTGAAGCCGACGACGACGCGCGGCTGAAAGGCAAGTGGGCAGCCACGCTTTGGTTTTTGCTTAAAAAAGGAAAAATCGCAAAGATCGAGGGCTTTGAGCATATCGGCAGCGACAGCCGCATTGTTGCGAATATACAAAGGCTTCACGAGGGAGATACGGTCCCGGACGAATGGGTGGGCAATGAAAAGCAGGTGCTCACAAGGCTATATATCGTTTGCGGCAGTAAGCGTGAGCTTGCAGAGTGCCTCAAAGAGTATCAGAGCAAAGTCAAGGTAACAGATGAGAACGGCAGCGATATGCTGCTTAACGGCTTTGATGTTGACCGCGCGTTAGCTACAGGAGAAAGCAATGAGTTTAAGACTTGAAAACAAGGTCATCGTCATTTCGGGCGGTACAAAGGGCGTAGGCAGAGCGGCTGCGCTCGCCTTTGCAAAAGAGGGCGCCAAGGTCGTCATCGGCGGCAGAGATGAAAATGCCGCCGCAGCCGTAATAAACGACGTAAAAGAGCAGGGCTCGGACGCTTTGTTTGTATATACTGATTTAAAAAAAGTCGGCGATTGTAAAGGGCTGTTTGACAAAGCCTTTGAAGCGTACGGCAAAATCGACGGCTTTTTCAATTACGCGGGCGTAACTCCCGTCAGTCCGCTCGATTCCTGCGACGAAAAAACCTTTGATGATGTTATGGACGTCAACTTTAAGGCGTGCTTTTTCTGCTGTCAGCAGGCATTGAAATACATGAGGAAAAACGGCGGCAGCATTGTGCTGACAGGCTCGGCTCACGCGTGGGGCGGCCAGAAGGACAGGGCGGCTTACGCGTGCTCCAAAGGCGTGTTATTGACGCTTATGGAGCATATAGCTCACAACTACGCAAGCGAGCAGATCCGCTGCAACTATCTCACACTGGGCTGGACGCCCACAGACGGAGAGCTCAGCCTCAGAAGCTCGCTGGGCGAAACCGAGGAGCAGCTCAGAAAAAGAGCCGCCGATATCCTTCCGATGGGCAGGATGTGCGAGCCGGGCGATTATATCGAGGCGCTTGTGTTCCTTATGTCCGACCAAAGCAAAATGATGACGGGAAGCAATTTCCGCATTACCGCAGGTGAATATATATGAGGATACTGATACTGGGCAACAGCGCCGGAGGAACATATAATTTTCGCGGCGAGCTGGTTGAGGCGCTGATATCACGCGGGCACGAGCTGCTGCTATCCGTACCCGATGACGATTACGTCAGCCTTTTTGAAAGCATGGGCTGCAGGGTTATCCTCACCGAAATAGACCGCAGAGGAATGAATCCCAAATCTGAGCAGCGTTTATATCGTACTTATCTTAAGATGGTACGAAGCGTTAAGCCCGACTGCATCTTGACATATACAATAAAGCCGAATATCTACGGAGGCTTGGTGGCAAAGCGCCTTGGGATTCCGCAGATAGCCAACGTTACCGGCTTGGGAACGGCGGTTGAAAACAATGATATAAAATCAAAAATGGTTTTATCCCTGTATAAAAGAGGTTTATCCGGGGCACAGACAGTCTTTTTCCAAAATAAAGCAAATATGAAGTATTTCCTTGATAATAATATAGTGTCCGGGAAATGTGATGTATTATCGGGTTCGGGAGTGAATTTACGGAAACATCCCTTTGAACCGTATCCTCCCAAAACGGATGAATATGTATTTTTGATCATCGGGCGCATTATGAAAGATAAAGGTATTGACGAGGTGCTCGCTGCGGTAAAGACAATAAAAAAAGAGTATCCAAAGGTGACTTTCCGCTTTTTAGGCAGCTTTGAAGATGATTACCGGGATATTATACAAGAAGCGCATGACAGAAACGAAATCGAGTATTGCGGTGTTCGTCCCGATGTCCATTCATTTATAAAAAACAGTCACGCTACAATCAACGCGACTTATCACGAAGGCATGTCCAATGTGCTGCAGGAAACGGCCGCAGCCGGCAGACCGGTTCTTGCAACAAATATACCGGGGTGTATCGAAACCTTTGAACCGAATGTTTCCGGCATTTCTTTCAAGCCTAAGAGTTCGGAGGATCTAGTGAGAGCAATAAAAGAATTTATTGCTCTGCCATATGAGAAAAAGGCAGAAATGGGCGCTGAGGGACGAAAGAGAATGGAAAAGCTTTTTGACAGAAATATTATTGTGGAAAAGTATCTTGAGCAAATAGAAAAAGACAGATAGTATTTTAAGCGTAGTAGTAATTGATACAAACGGGAGGATCCATATTATGTGTGATACAAAAAAATATCTGATTACTATTACAAATACCATTAGTCCTACAAGCATGGCATATTATGAGTTTGTTCTGTACAGAAGAGAACACTTTCCGGATGAAAAACACATTCTGCTTATTCCGTTTGATAAAGAGAATCCGTGGCCGGAAATAAATGAGCCCGATGCGTATTATTGCGGTCTGAGCTTGAAAAAAATCCGTAAAACAGCAAAAGAAATAGTTGCGCGCTGCAAAAATGAGGGCGCTGACTATGCGTTCCATCTCCACGAGGGTAAATCGGTCATTCTGTTCAATATAGCAACCGGATTTAAGTACAGAATAAAAACAGTCTATACGGTCCACAGTACATACACGAAGTACAAGCTGCATAACAAACTGTTTGCCAGAATAGCGTCAAGGATCAGCAGATATGTTGTCTGTGTAAGCAAAACATCTTTTAAGTATTTTCCCAAGCGCATAAAAAAGCGAATGAAGGAGCGCGCCGTATGTATCCCTAACGGAGTTGATGTAAACCGGATCGCCGGTATATGCTCCGGGTATTCTCCGCAGGCATGTGCTTCGGATAAGCTGAGGCTTGTTTATACGGCGCGGTTTATTCCGTCCAAAAGACATGAGCTTCTTATTGAATTGGTAAAAGCGGAGAAAAACATCGAGCTTCTTCTATTGGGCGACGGTCCCTGCATGGAAGCTGCAATGAATTTGGCAAAAGAGTATGCGGTCGAAGACCGGGTTTGCTTTGCGGGTTTGGTATCCCGTAACGATGTATACAAAAAAATCACGGAATCAGATGTGTATGTTTCACCGTCGTATTTTGAAGGACTTCCCATAAGCGTTTTAGAGGCTATGGCATGCGGAAAAATCTGCCTGCTGTCCGATATAGAACAGCATGCAGAGATTGCGGAAAACTGCAGATCGCTTATTATCGTGGAAAACGAACCGGGATCCTGGCAGAATGCAATTGAGAGAGTTCTTTCGATGAGCCCCGAAACAAGAAGCGAAATCGGCGCCGAAAACAGAAAAAGCGCGGCGCAATACTATTCGCTTGAAACTATGCATAAACAATACACTAAAATATACAGGTTATTATGGAACAACTAAAAAAGAGAATTATGGTGCTGGTTCCGTCAATCGGGATCGGCGGAAGAGAACGCATAGCCTTAAATACCGTTGATTGCCTTAAAAAAAGCGGATATGAAGTCTTTTTAGTTATTTTTCAAAACAGGGAAAAAGAATACCAAACCGATATTGAGTATATAAACCTCGATATTCCTGCAAGCGGTTCAAAAATCGGAAAAATAGTAAATCAAATAAAAAGGGCGTTTGTTCTCAAAAAAATGAGAAAAGAGCTGCAAATTGACTTTGTTTATTCATTTGGGGCTGCGGCAAATCTTGCAAATGTTTTGTCAAAAACAAAATCCAACGGAAAATCCGTAGTGGCTGTTCATGGCTTTGCAGAGGTCAACAAGTCGGTTTCAAATAACCGTATATTCAAAAAAGCCGATAGAATTGTTTGTATCTCGCAGGATATGCAGTACCATCTTCTCAAAATATATCCCGCATTAACCGCAACGGTGGTTATCGAAAACGGCTATAACGTTTCCGAAGCGCTGAAAGATAAAAATAACACAAGCGATTATAACGCGGGATCGCCAAAACTTGTCGCCATGGGCAGGTTTTCGCCCGTAAAGGGATTTGACAGACTTATCGAAGCGTTTGACGATGTGCAAAAGGAGATAAACCGTGCTTCGCTGACCTTTATCGGCGACGGAGAAACACTGGAAAGCTGTAAAAAGCAGGTTGAGGAAAAAGGAATACAGGATAAAGTTAATTTTTTAGGATACAAAGATGATCCGTATTCCTGTTTGCTCACACAGGATATATATGTTCTTTCCTCGCGCAACGAGGGCTTCCCGAACGCGATCATTGAGGCAATGGCGTGCGGTCTGGCTGTGGTGGCGGTCGACTGCCTCTCAGGTCCGCGCGAAATACTGTCTGAAAAATATTCAACCGAACCCGTCAGCGGGATCGTGTTTGAAAAATACGGCGTGCTTGTTGAAAACGCAGAAGATGACGAAAAGCTTGCAAAGCTGATTTCTCAGGCGGTTCTCGGCCTGATAAAAAAGAACGCCGTCAGCCGCTATCAATCAATAGGCAGGGAGCGCGCGGCTCAGTTTTCGCTGGATAGGTACTGTGAGAAGATAAACGGACTATTTGAAGAATTATCAAAGTAACAGATCACGCTTTGCGTCAGGCGTAACGAAAGGATAATCCATGCAACAGAAAACAATTAACGATGAAAATAAAATTGGTTTTGCTGCAATTATTTTTGCAATTTATGCAGCGCTGACTCCGGTGCATCAGGCGCTTTTTCTGTCGCCGGGCAATACCGTTAATAAGTACATTGCGTTTGCGCTGATGTTGGCGATCGTTTTCCGGATGAAGAGCTTTAACAAAGAGCTTGTTTATCGCCTGATTCCCTTTGTGATATGGATAGCGGTCACGCTGCTTTGGGCGCCGAGCCATTCACTGATGAACCTTAAAACCGTCGGAAGCCATATTCTGCTTCTTGTGTTTTGCTGCTCAACGGTGTGGAGAAAGCTTGAGCTCGACCTTATCCGCAAGTCATTGGTGATTTCCAGCGTAGTCTTTTCGATCATGCTGATACTGTCGCAGATGAACGAAGAAGTAAGGAGATCAACTATCACATTCGGATTAAACGAAAAAGAGACCGACCCAAACTGTTTGGCGGCGAATATCGGTATAGGCTTGATATTTGCGCTGAGTTATATTTTTATAAGCAGAGGAAAGCTTAAAAAAATTCTGATGCTTGCCTGTGTACTTGTCATACTGCTGGGCATTTTTTCAACAGGTTCAAGAAGCGCATTGATTGCTGTGGCTATAGCGTCTCTTTACTTTGTCTTTTCTGCCAGTAAAAAGCAGCGCTTAAAAGTAGGATCTATTATCGGACTGGTCTTGGGAGTCGCGTTGTTTGTGTTTTATGTATTTAACGGCGGCGGGATACTGGGCGACTATGTCACGAGCAGATTTGCAGATTCAGAGTCGGTTGAATTCGGCGGAAACGGCAGAATCGAGATCTGGGGACAATATTTAGCTGTTTTGGCTAAAATGCCGCTTGTGGCTTTGGCGGGATATGGATTCCCACAGTCATCTACGCTGTATTCTGAATACTATATGACAAAATGGCCGCCGGCAACCCATAATGATTATCTGTACATCATTTGTTCATGCGGTATCATCGGTCTGATCTTTGCGTTCGTTTTTGTAAGGTATATCTGGAAGGAAGCCAAAAAAAAGGCAAATACCACCGGTATGGCGTGTATGGTGCTCGCTTTGATAATGTCCGTAACGCTGAACTTTTTCGATACATACGGATGGTGGAACGCGCTTATCTTCGCTTATATAGGCGAGCTGCAATTTGAGGCTGCCAATGAAAACTAAAGTTCTGTTTGTTTTGGGCTCAATGGAAATTGGCGGAGTGCAGTCCGGAATAATGAATTTTGCTAAGTATACTCCGCAGGATCAGATCCGATTCGATGTTTTGGTTCAGAGCAAAACCGAGGGCTTTCACGAGAAAGAGTTCAAAGAATACGGAAATGTTTATCATATCCCGGTATTAAAAACCAATTCCGCGTTACTCAACATCGCCTTAGCCTTGCCTAACGACCTGATTTGGAAAATAAAATTCAATTCGTTTTTAAAAAAACACGGCGGTTACGGCGCGGTTCATTCAAAGCTGCTGTACGGCGTTGCCGAAACGATGAAGACGGCAAAAAAACGCGGCGTGCCTGTAAGGGTGGCTCAAAGCCATGTCGATAAGCCCCAAAAGCTGAACCCGTTTTACAGCTGGTATTACCGCCGAAACGCAAAAAGGATCGAAAAGAGCGCTACGGTAAAGCTGGCGGTATCGCCCGGAGCGTCGGAGCTGCTGTTTGATAAATTCGGGAGCAGGATAATCAAAAACCCGACCATTTCATTAAAAAGGCTCGATCCGAAAAAGTATGATCCGGAGCCTCACGATGAGATCCGCCTGATACAGATAGGCACGTTTTCGCGCAGAAAGAATCAGGTCTTTTCCGTAGATATTCTTAAAAGCCTTATTGACAGCGGAACAAAAGCGAGCCTGACCTTTATCGGTTTTCCGCTTGACGAGCCCGATTATCCCGATTTGATAAAAAAGCGCGTCGATGAGTGCGGACTTAATAAATTTGTTAAATTTTTGCCGAAGGATTCCGATATTCCCAAGGAGCTTTCGGAATCTGACTATATGCTGATACCGTCTTTGCGCGAGGGTTTGCCGAACGTCGCCTTGGAGGCGCAGGCAATGGGAGTTCCGTGCTTTATTTCCGACACCGTAAATCCCGACACCGACTGCGGTCTGTGCTCCTCCCTTTCTTTATTCGACGGCGCCGGTAAATGGGCGCAGGCGATACTTAGCTATCGCAATGAGAACGGATCGAAAAAAACATACATCGACATGTCCGAATGGGATAACGTCAGTGTGTGCCGCGAATATGTGAAGATATGGAGGAACTCTTGAAATTTGTTAAAAAACTTGTTTTAAGACTGCGAGGTCAGTCTTCAACGGAAGATCTTGTTGCCTGCGGTATGAAAGTGGGTACTGATTTTTCAAAAAGAAATAACTGCCGTATAGACGCATCTCATGCATACATGATAATGATCGGAGATCATGTCACGTTAGCTGGCGGAGTAGTTATTCTTGCTCACGACGCCGGTACAAAAATGCATATCGGATATACAAGAATTGCTCCGGTAACTATTGGGAATTATGTTTTTATCGGGGAAAATTCGATAATTCTGCCCGGAGTTACAATAGGGAATAACGTTATTGTCGGGGCAGGAAGCGTAGTTACAAAAGACGTTGAGTCGGGCACTGTTGTTGCCGGAAACCCGGCTTCACCGATATGCAAAACAGATGACTATATTATGCGGCAAAAAAAGCTTATGGAGAGCAGTCCGGTTTTCGACAGTGAATTTGTTTCCGATAAGCCTTTGCCGAAAGAAAAACGCGGGTATATCCGCGAAAAAATGAAGAATAAAAAAGCCGGTTTTATTTTATAGGCAAAAGCCATAAAACCGGAAAATCGGGAGAAACAAATGTTTTTTAGCGTGATCATACCCATTTACAATGTTGAAAAATACCTTGAGGAATCCGTCAATTCAGTTTTGAATCAGAATGAAAAAGATCTGGAAATTATTCTGGTGGACGACGGCTCAACCGACTCAAGCGGTAAAATATGTGACAGCTTTGCCGAAAAATACCCCGAGTCCGTCAGTGTTATCCATAAGGAGAACGAAGGTCTGCTGTTGACAAGACGCTGCGGAATCCGCGCGGCAAAGGGAGATTTTTTTGTTCACCTTGATTCCGACGATTATATGCTGCCCGGTGTTCTTCCGGCGGTTAAAGCGGCAATAACAGAATATAACGCCGATTTGATTATAGGCAAGGTTGCATACGGCGCAAGCGACGGGCACAGCACCGACTTTTACTCAAAGCTGCCTTTTGATAATAAACAAGTGTTTGAAGGCGAAGGCAAGAAAAAGCTTTACAGGCAGTTTTTGACGGGCGGTTACATGACTTCCATCATTCAAAAGATCGCAGGCAGAGATATTGTCGAAATAGAAAAGGATAATTCCG
>CAZVSQ010000021.1:7133-15550 GCA_964629925.1 uncultured Ruminococcus sp. | reverse complement strand
AAGCAGGGAGGTTTTGCCGTGGAGTTCGGAAAGCTTTATCTAGACAAGGAAAAGGATATAATCATTGAGCTAAGCTTAAATGAGGGCAGCATGAGCTATGTCCTTCGCACGCCCAATCACGCTAAGGGCAACCTGATCATAAACCTTGCGAGGCTCTGCAAGCTTCCGCTCAGCACGGGCGAGGACGGCTTAAAGGTTATCCGCGGCGAGGTCCCGTGCTATGTTGACGAGCGCAACCGTGAGGTTTATGTGCTGCGCCTTGCCGACACAAAGGTGGCGAATATATATCCCGACGGAACAATAGAGCGAAAGGCGTACATTCCGGCGATCTCCAAAACGCTGATGAGCCAGACAAAGGATTACCGCCTTGATAAAATGAAAACGCTTGTTAAAACCTACATCCGACTCGAGTACAAATTCCGCACCGACCTCCACACCCACATGAACGCAAACCTTGACGCCGATATTCTTATTGCGCTGGGAATCGTACACCAAATACGCTATCCGTATTATTACATAAAAAAGCTGAAGCTGAGCCTTACCGACGCTCAGTATCAGGCGCTTGAAAAACAGCGCGAGTCGGTTTTGGAGCGGTTCAGGGATTATCCGCTCAGCGGCAAGTATTTTGAGCGGAAAATCGACGACAACACCTTTATCAATTTTGCCGATTTAATACTGAATAACCTTGAAAACGCGGCGCGAAATATTCCGCTGATACGCGCCTCGCTTACTATCCTAAAGGACGGTCAGGCGGTGTTTACAAACCTTGAAAAGGTTTATTTGTACCGCTATGTTTTTACAAAGGGACAGCCTTCACAAGAAAAAATACCGCTCGAAAACTACCGCGCAATTCCCGACAGCGACATTTCAGACGCGGTTCATCAGATGCTTTGCGACCGTGAGGATCCCGTTTACGCCGGGATGACGCTTTTTCAAAACAAGCTGCTGTGGATAGCCCGCGGCTGCAAAAGGCGCGGCATCAGCTATGCCGAAATTTCGGACACAACGCTTGTAAAGCACGATGGCGCCGCTAAAATGCTTATGCAGGTCCATCAGGTCATGCCGGCTATCACCGCGGAAACGGGCGTTTTGATCCGCTTTTTGGCGGCTATCAGGCGAATCCCGCTGACAATAGTAAGAGATAAGGCGACGGCTTTTGAGGATACTCAGCGCCAGCTCGGCGTTATCCGCGCTGTAGCCGACGACCCGTATGTCGCGGGCAGCGACATTATCGGCGAGGAGATCAATGATATACGCGAGCTGCGCCCCGTGATAAACGAGCTGGTGAAGATCGCGGGGGAGAACAAGGGCTTTGTAATAAGGATACACGCGGGCGAAAACGACGGCCTGCGCGACAACGTGGCAAACAGCCTTACATGTGTGCGCGAAGCTCTTGCCGAGGGGCAATCCCTTCCGAGACTGCGCATAGGTCACGGCCTATATACTGCCAATTTGCGCTCCCAAAAAGGAAAGCAGCTCGTTAAGGAGCTGCGTGAAAACGAGGTCGTGCTTGAATTCCAGCTAACCTCAAACGTGCGGCTCAATAATCTCAGCACACTTGTAAGGCATCCTATAAAGGATTATCTTCGCGGCGGCGTGTTCTGTGTTCAGGGCACGGACGGCGGCGCTATCTACGGCACCGACTCAATTGACGAGCAGCTTGCGCTTGAAAGGCTTTTAAACCTCAGCTACGATGAGATGTGCCGTATGCGCGCGGCTGAGGACGCTATACTTAAGGAGAGCCTTGAAATTTTTGCGGAAAAATCGGAGCGCTTTGAAAAGCTCCTGTGCGGCAATTCGGTTGAGGATTTCCTGACGGAAAGAATCAATAAAACAGACAAAAGCGCTGTCAGGGAAAATGCCACAGCACAAAAGCTCGACAGCGCCGAGTGCTTTATCAATCAGATCCGTGAGATACCCGTTGATAAGGTTCCCGTAATTCTTCTCGGAGGCAGCTTTAACAGCAGCCTTCACGCAACAAGGATGAAAAAGCCGCTGTGCGACCTTATAAAAAAGCTGACGGATTCGCTTTCTCCCGAGCAGGTTTGCTTTGTTATAGGCAGCAGACTTACAGGCTATGAGCGCGAGCTGGTAAGGCTTGCTGACGGCAGGTTCGAGGTGTTCGCAATAGTTCCTACCCGCGTTTCCGCCGCCGAGGCAATGCGCATAAAAAAGAGCGGAGTCAGTGTGCGCGTTTCAATTGAGCCTACAAGAATGGGGCTTTATAAAAGCTTTGCTTATGAAATTTTCAAGCGCCGTCCGTCGGTAGTAGTAGCCTTTGACGGCAATTCGGCAGGAGCCAATACCGTTCAGGAGGCAAAAAACGGCAAGAAAAAGGCGAGGATATTCGTCAACCGTCACGCGCGTGTGCTCTACGCTAAGGCGCAGGCTATCCAGGGCTATGTAAGCGTTTTTGAAGGCGCGGAGGCCGCCGGGATAATAGAGCTTGCGGTAAACGACGTCCGGAGCGAAATGAATAATCGCAAATAAAAAAAGACCGGGCAGTTGTCCGGCCTTTTGTGCGTCAATATTTATTCGCTTAAATTCAGCAGCGTGCAGTATATCTCGGCGCCCGCTACCCAGTGCAGTACATAAACCGCGATAAGGCTTCCGCTTCCGTCAAGATAGTAATCTGTCAGCTCAAGGTTTTCATCGGAAAGAGAGGCTTCCTTAGCTTCCGCGGTGTAGTTCATTGAAGAATAATCGTCGGGCAGCGTTGAGAACCTGTTTTCAATGTCGGCGCGAACCTTATCAAGAGCCACATCTTCTGTTATGCCCGCATATTCAAACAGCATGCTTTTGTCGGCGGCCGCGCCGCTGTCAACGTTGAAATTGTAGATCCAAAAACTGCTTTGCGGGGTGTCGGTGGTGCGGTTTTCTATTACAAGGCTGAAAATATTGCCGTTAACATTGGATATGTAGTCGGTTCTTGAATGCATATCGGTGCCGTTTTTTATTTCGGACCCCAGCTCCTCCGAAAAATCCGTTTTTATTTCGGTGTTGGCATTGGCGGCGTCCGCGCTGTCGATTTTTAAAAGCGGGATGCGGTTGCTGATGTTCTCACCTTTTATGTCGGTTTCACCGGTTATTCCGAAGCTGCCTGTAAACGGGCAAAAGTATTCCTTGGCAGTGTAAACATATTCGTTGCCGGGGGCTTCATCCGGGGATGCAGACGTTCTGTTTTTAGTGCCGGAAGTTGTTGCTTTTGTGCTGTCATTTTCTGACGAAGAAGCGGCGGATGAGCCGGGATCCTGTGACGATGTCGATGTTTGACATGAGCATAGTGAACACAGCGCCAAAGCCAGCGCTAAAGATGCCGATAAAAATTTTAAGCCGAGTTTCATTGAAAAGACTCCTTCCGCCCATATATGAATATAATATCATATTATTTTTAACTAATCAATGACTTTTTGATTATTTCTCACAACGAATTTTGAGAAAAAACGGCTCCGGAGAAATTTCCGGAGCTGTTTTCTCGGTATGAAAATATGAAAGAATTAGAGGAAAAAAGCTTATTTACATTTGGAAGCCGCCCATATCGCCGCCGGGACCTCCGCCCATATTGCCGCCGGGACCTCCGCCCGTGTTGCCGCCCATTCCGCCGTGACCGCCCATCATCTGGTTGGGGATAGTGTCGGTTTCCTCACCGTTGATGATCAGTGTGCCGCCTGTCTTTTCTGCCTTGCCGTCATAATCGCAGGTGGATTGTCCGGTGATGTCTACGGTGCCGCCCGTAATGTACAGGTCGCCGTTGGAGTCGATACCGTCTGTGTCGCCCTGTCCCATGGTGATTTTGATATTGCCGCCGTTGATGGTGATGCAAACGCTCTGGGCTGTGGATTTGCTCGACGCGTTGATTCCGTCGTCGCTTGCGGATATTGTTATGCTGCCGTCGTTGATGGTGATGTTTGTAGCCTCAAGACCTTCGGCGCTGCTGATGTTGAAGGTGCCGCCGTCGATAACCAATGTGGTAGTCGCCTGAATGCCGTCGCTGGCTGCGGTGATGTCAAAGGTTCCGCCGCTGAAATATATGCTGCCTTTGGTGTTGTCGTCCTCATTTTCGCAGTGGAAGCCGTCCTTTTGAGTGTTGATGGTGATGTTTCCATCGGCTACCGAAATGCTGTCGTTGGCCTCAACAGCGTCGGCGGTGCAGGTTATGTTGATCGTGCCGCCTGTGATCTTAATGTCGTCCTTGCCCGAAATACCGTTGTCGGTCGAACTGATGTTGAGCTTGCCTTCGCCGTTGAGCACGATGTCGTCCTTTGAGAAGATTACCGCGTCGGTCTTGGTGTCGCCGTCAGCGGTAAAGCTGCCCGATACCGTAAGGGTGTTTTCGGAGCCGTTTGAGGTCGTAACAAATACCTTGTCGGCATTCTTTACATATATGCAGGGCGAATCGGTGTTGGTGATATTCGCGTTTTCAAGCACAAGCTGGACCTTTGCGTCGTCCTTTGCGTCAACAATGATGCTGACATTATTTGCCGTGCCGCTTATGGTGTAAACGCCTTCTTCGGTGATCGTTACATCCTTTCCGTCGCTGAGAGTAATATTTTTAGCGTCTGATGTGTCGGCGGTCTGGCTGAGATCGCGGTCGGTGAATATCGAGCTGCTGTCAGCCGAGGTATTGGACGCCTCAGCGCTTGCCTTTGAAGTCGTCTGAGCGGATGTCTGCGAGGAAGATGCGGTGCTGCCTGTGCTGTTGCTGCACGCGACAAGAGATGCGGATAACAGTGTTATCATAGCTATAGCTGAAATTCTTTTTAACATTTTAAGTCCTCCTTTTAATGTATGTCTGAGTGGTTTATCTCCTTCTGTGATTTGGAGTATAGCCCCATAAACTTAAAAGAACCTTAAAATGAAAAACTTTTTTAAAAAATTTAAGCGGTCGGAAGCAGATACCCTTTTTGAGGTGATCCTGTCATCCGACCGCTAAATTATTCTGTTGTTCAGTCCTCAGCTTTTCTCATGGAGATAAGCTTTTTGGCGTAATTGATAACTTTTTTATGGAATACAATAAGCAGGATAAGGATAATGCCTACAAGCGAGTAGCGGAGTATAGGCACTTCGTAGGTAGTTGAAAGCAGCAGCCCCGAAATAACAAAGCAAGCCGAAACGCCCAACAGCACCTTTGTGTCGTACACCTTTGCTCCGTCAAGGTGCTTTCTGCACACCCAGCGCATGCAGACATAATGCCCGGCGGTATATAGTATGTAGCAAATCAGCGTGGTATAGCCTGCGGCTACATATCCGAAATCGAACCAGCGCGGGCTGAGAAAGAGGTAGTTCAGCGCAATGTTCAAAGCCGCGCCCGATACGCTTGCCGCCATTATGAACCACGATTTTTCAAAGTAAAACTGGAACGACGCGAACATGTCATACATAAACATGAAAAACACGCTGAGAGCAACGGGAGGTACCACCCATTTAGCGTCGCTGTACTCGGGCGGGGCAAACAGCGAGATAGCCTCGGGAGCCAGCATGATAAGCGTCAGGTTAGCCGCGGCGATTATAAGCATAGCCGAGTAAACTACATGCGCTATACCCTGCGGATTGCGGTCTTTGATTTTGCGGTATATCCACGGCCCCATCGTCTGGGTGATAGCCGTGTTGAACATCGTCATAATTACGGCGACCGAATATGCAAGGCTGTATATACCCGCAGCGCTTTCGCTGACATAGCGGCTTATCATTATCCTGTCAGAGCCGTAAAGCACAGTCTGCGACAGATAGTGCGGTACCAGCGGAAGATTGAATTTTAAGGCGTAAACCCAGTATTTTTTTGAATAAAACTTTTTGCCGCGCTTAATCTGAATAAAGAAGCACCAGATGTAAGCGGCAACATTGACGACCAGCAGCCCCAGTATCCTAGCGGTAGCCTTGTAAGCGGGCTCGGAAAGGGTTACAAGAACGATTCCAATGGCGGGCTGGGCAAACATCACGATTATGGTAAGCCCCACAAGCAGCCGGTATTTGTTGTTTACCCGCTGCTCTGCCGACCAAAACTGAAAAGCGGAGGTAGTCCAGATTATCACAAGCATAAATGTCATCTGAACGGTGTTCAGGTGGAACAGCTCATTGAAAAAGTCGTGAAATATAAAGTAAACGATCGTCCATGCGCTGCAAAGCGTAAGTGTAAGTCCCTGCATTGAGGACGCGTAAATTTTTGCCTCGTGCTCAAATTTTACAAGCCCCTGTAAAAACACGCCGAAAAACAGGTTCAGCGTTACAATTACCGAAATAATGCCCATCCAGGACTGAAAGACGTTGTATTCGCCAAACTGTTCGGTGGTAAGCAGGCGTGTAAAAACCGGCGTAGAGATCACCGCAACCGCTTTTTGCAAAAACGTACTGATCAAAAACCAGAGTGACGCTCTTACCTGAACAGGCATGGCTGTGTATTTAGTTTTTAGCTTTGAAATCATACCATGCCCTTCTTTGCGGCATTGTTTGCCTCAGTGCTTTATAATTCGGCAAATCAATCTTTTTATTCTGCTTAATATGCCTTTGAATTTGCGAACCAGCCACCTAAGCGGATAAATAAGGTTCCAAAAGCGCGCGTAAAGCTTATACCCCGCGGAATCAACAGAGTGGTCCTTGCCCTTGCGCTTGAAATCGGTCAGCACGCCTATTACCTCGCTAAAGGGCACATATTCTTTTACAAAAGTATTGTCGCCGCGAATTATATAGCAGTCATCTTTTACACCTATAATGCGGTGCAGTACGAATCCGCCTGTCCTTCTGGGGTACAGCGGAACATCGTATTTTTTGAGTCTGCCTTCAAATTTGCGCACGGTTACAAGGTCTCTGTTTTGCTTTAGCATGGGGCGCATACTTACGCCGCGGGTTTTGTAAACAATAACGCCGTCGCGCTCAAGAAGTTCCTCTATATGCGATTGACGGTTCATTCCGAGATAGCGCCGACCTTGCGCAGGGTTGCAATGACCATGTCAACATCAGGAGCGATTTCCTCTCTTGTGGCGTCATATTTTGCAAGCATCTTATCAATTACCTCGTCGCGGGTAGTTTCTTCCCTAAGCAGGTCGATGATTTCGGCAGCGGTCTGATTGCTGCGGATGATACCGTTGAACTGGGAGTCTCCCGTAGCTACCATTACCTGAGTGTCGTCGATTTTTTGAGTCAAAAAGTTTTCGTTGAGTTTCATATGTTGTCCTTTCTGCAATTGCCGCAAGACATAATTGCACATATTAATTCATTCTATATTATTATACCACTTTTTGCAAGACAGTCAACATTTATTTCAATTATAAAGAAAAAAACAGACGGGATCTCTCCTATCTGTTTTAATACTGAAACCAAATAAAAAGCATACGATACTTTGCGGTCTGTTTTCCTGGATACTTCGTTGTCGTCCTTGCAAGGCGTCAGCCTTGCGGCGTCCTTCGCCTCGTCTTGCGAAAAATATCCTCGCAAATCTAAGTCTGCTTCTTATCAGGAATCAGTATAAAGAAGTGCGTTTGCGGCGGTAATTGCCGCGTCTTTGTCGGGCGTGCATTTAAGGTGGTACAGCTTTGTTTTTCCGAGCAGTTTTTTCTGAAGGTTCAGTATAGCCGCGACCTCATCGGCGGTTTTGCCCGTTAACGAAGCCTTGTAGATCTGCACAAACATTTCGCCTTCGGTTATCGGCTCTATCTCGTTTTTTGTACCGCGCTCAAGCCATATCACCGCCTTTAGCGGCGCGCTTGAAGCCTGAATGCTGTTTTCTACCATTCCCCACGGAGTCGGATATACCAGCGGCACGTCGCCGCTGAGGCGGATCAGCTGTTTGTCGTCATTAATAATAAAAGCTCTTTCGCCCAAAACCTCTTTCCAAAGGGCGGTATGCGTTGATTTTCCGGTTCCGCTCGGCGCGATAAACAAATAGGCGTTTCCGTCGGCTACGACCGCCGAGCCGTGAACAAGCAGCACACCGCGCTTTAATAATGCCTTTGCCATGATATAGTGTATCGTGTGATATTCCAATTGAGCGCGCGGACGCTTTGGAAGCACGCTGAAATGTCTGCTGTCGGTGCGGATAAAATCGGCGCGGATCTTTTCCAGATCTCTGTCGGTGGGGCAAATAGGTATTTCGCCTCTGCTCTCGATGATAAAGCCGGGAAACCAGTACGGGATCGTCGGATCGCGGTACGATACGCAAAAGGTCTCGTCCGCTATTTTAACGTTTAATTCGTTCATTTTTCCTTTTGTATTCCTTTATAAGTTTTTTGAAATCCGCTGTCGGAAGCTCGGTGGCGGCAACGGTGATTTCGTTTGAGATCTTTACGGTGTCAGGCGTAATGTATGCCGAAAAGGCGTTACCCGCAAAGCTTGCGCAGGGTTCGCCGTCTTTAAGTACGCTGTTAACGGCGTCGAGAAGGTTTTGTAGCAAGCCTCTTTCCGCAAGCAGCATTTCGCCCGCG
>CAZVSQ010000021.1:0-7123 GCA_964629925.1 uncultured Ruminococcus sp. | reverse complement strand
GATAACGCATCTTTCATCTTCGGATATCACCTCGGCAATAGGGTGCTTGCCGTGAGTTACCGTTATTTTATACTTTAGCATGCTTATTCTCCTTCATAAATCGGATACGCCGTAGTTATCTTTTTGTTGTTGTCAAGATACATGTCGATTTCCAAGTTGCCGCTATAGCCGATCCAGAGCGACCCGTGAGGGTTGCTTTTGTCGCCGAGGGCGTCATTATACGCCTCGTTTATAGCGTCGACTACCTGCTGAGGCGACCAGTCCTCGGGATAAAACGAGCTGAACCCGTTCTTTTTAACGCCGTTTACCTTGACCTTGGCGGTAAATACTCCGTGCTCGTCCTTATCGCTCTCGGTGCCCGAGATGATCTTGCCCTTGCTGTTTGTCACCTTTGAGTAGTGATAGCCCGTGGCGTTGCCCTTGCTGTTTATCGTTCCGTCAAAAATATGCTCGAGCGTCTTTTTGGCGAAGTTCTCGACATTGTTGAGCTTCTTGATGTCCGCCATCGTGTATTCGCTCTTGGCGCCGCTCTCGGCTTTTGATGATTCAGCTTTTGATGACTGCGCCTTTGATGAAGCGGATTTTGACGACTGCGCCTTTGACGAGGCAGCCTTTGACGAAGCCGCGCCTGACGATGAGCTGCTGCCCAATTCGAGCTTACATCCTCCGAACAACAGGCAAAGGCACAAAAACAGCGGCATAAAGCGCTTTAGTTTCATTATGTATCCTCCTTTACGATTCGTTTTATTTTCCATTTTCCGCTTCTCCAGCGCAGCGTCATAAGCGCGCCGCGGAATAATTCGTCGGCAGCAAGCGCCGTCCAAAGTCCGTACAGTCCCCATCCGGCGACGACCGCAAGAAGAAATGAGCCCAGTACGCTTATCGCCCAGTTAGAGAATATAGCGCAGGCGGTGGGGAAGTACACATCGCCCGCTCCTCTCAGGCAGGCTATAAGCACCAAATTCGTTGCGCGCCCCAGCTCAAGCGCTGCGTTGATGAGCAGCACTGCCGCGCCCAGCTCTATTACCGCAGTATCGGAGGTGAACAGCCCCATGAGCGGATACCTGAAAGCGGCTCCGACCACGCTTACCGAAAGCGCTATGCAGAGCGCCGTAAGGTGAGAGCGAACACCCTGACGGTATGCTTCGTCGGCTTTTTTCGCGCCTATAAGGTGCCCCGTGATGATCTGCGACGCCTGACCTATCGATATTGCGAAGATGTAGAAAAACATCGTTATGTTTTGGACGTATGTTTTTGCGATAAGCTGTTCCGACGTGAGAAAGTTGAGCACGATCGAGGTTATAACAAGCTGAGAAAGATTGTATAAAAAGGTCTCCATAGCGCCCGGAATGCCTATTTTTAGCATTCCGCCCACGTCCTTAAGCGGAAACGGCTTAAGGTATTTGAATATTGACGGCTTTTCAACCTTTTTGAACAGCACCGCAGCCAGCACCGCCGTGCCGATGACGCGGCTTATTGAGGTTGCTGCCGCAACGCCCGTTACGCCCATATCAAAGCCTAGGACAAAAAGAATATCAAGCCCCGTGTTGATAATGTTCATTCCCACGGTGACGTACATCGAGATTTTTGTCATGCCGTGGTTGCGGATGATCACCGCCATCGCCGTAAGCACACCCTGCAGAAACATGAATCCGCCTACGATTGACAGATATTCGCATGACAGGCTCAAAATCTCGCCCTTAGCCCCTATAAAGCTGAGTATAGGGCGGTTGAAAAGCACAAACACAGCGCTGACAATAACTCCGGTAAACAGATTTAGGGCTATTGAGAGCGCGGCGATTTTTGACGCCGATCTCTCCTGCTTTGCGCCAAGGTACTGCGAGATAAGCACTGCGCCCGCTGTAGATACCGTCGAAAACAGAATGGTAGTTATCGAGGTCGCCTGATTTGCCGCGCTTACCGAGCTTGCCGCAAGGTCGTTGTATTGGCTCAGCACGAACACATCGACTATGCCCAGCAGCATAAACAGCGCCGTTTCTATAAAAATCGGCCACGCAAGACTGAAAAGTGTTAGCTTTTTCTCGCGCATATTTGTCACCTTACAGTAATAAGAACGCCGTTTTTATAAAGCGTTTCTCCGTCAAAGCCGTTTGAGAACAGTATTTTGCCGTCGGGCTTTACTTTGACATCGCGCGTTTCCGCGTTCAGACAAACGGTCAGGCCGTCTTTTCGGTAACGCACCAGCCTTGGATTCTCCTCGTCAAAAATAAACTTCAGCTCGTCGCGCTTAACGCAGGGCTGATCATTACGCAGTTTAACAAGAGCCGCGACCTTGCTTTTAAATTCGTCGTATCTTCCCGCGTCGATCTCGTCCCACGGCATTGTGCTGCGGTTGTAGGGCGTGTGCTTGCCCGGCATCGCTATTTCGGTGCCGTAGTAAAGGCTCGGCGTGCCCGCCATAGTAAGCAGAACCGTCAGCTTTTGCAGCAGCTCGTCGCTGTTTTTGCAGCTCTCGCGCACGCGTGCGGTATCGTGAGTGTCTAGGAAGTTGAACATGACCTCGTTTATCTGCCTTGGATAAAGCGCGCGGCAGTAGTTGAGCCGGCGCATAAAATCGCGCGAGGTCATTGTTTCGTCGCGCCAGAAATCGCCTACAGCTCCCGGGAACGGATAGTTCATAACCGCGTCGTATTCAAAGCCGTTCAGCCAAGTGACAGAGTCAAACCAAATCTCTCCCAACAGATAAACGTCGGGATTCTTCTCCTTAAGCGCGGCGTTAAGCCTGCGAAGGAAGGTGTGCGATATTTCGTCGCCCACGTCAAAGCGTATCCCGTCGATACCGAAGTCGCCTACCCAGTGCAGACAAAGCTCGGTAAAGTAGTTCTGAACGGCGGGACAGTTTGTGTTGAGCTTTGGCATCGGCGACCAGAACGAGAACGTGTAAAACCTGCCGTCAGCTACGGTAAAGTCGTCCTTTACAAAGTCGTCGCGGTTTATGAAGAACCAGTCGAAGTATTTTGATTCTCTGCCCTTTTCGCAAACGTCCTTCCATGCGAAGAATTTTGAGCCGCAGTGGTTGAAAACTGCGTCAAGCATAATGCGGATACCGTTTTTATGAGCCGTTTCAACAAGGGTGACAAAGTCCTGCTCGGTGCCGAAGTCCGGATCGATCGTGTAGTAGTCAAAGGTGTTGTATTTGTGGTTTGAGTTCGATAAAAAAATCGGCGTAAGGTAAATGCCGCTTATTCCAAGCTCCTTAAGGTAGGGCAGGCGCTCGGTTATCCCGCGCAGGTTGCCGCCGTAAAAGTCGTTGAAGCCGGGCTTTGAAAAGTCGCCCCATTTGCGGAACTTTTCGCTTTCGGGCGAATCCTCGGCGCGGCAAAAGCGGTCGGGCATTATCTGGTACCATACAGTGTCGCGCACCCATGAGGGCGGCTTTATTACATCGGATGGGTTTAGCCACGGAAACTTAAAAAACTCGGTCGAAATGCGATTTCGCTCGCTCTCCTTACAAATCTTATTTTCAAAAACGAAGTATCTTTCACCGTTTGACTCAACAGCAAAGTAGTATTGCAGCCGCTTGAATTCGGGTTTTAGCGCGATCGTCCACACCATGTGGTGCTCAAGCTCATAAAGCGGCTCCATCTGTGAGGTAACGCCTTCCCAGTCACGCTGCCTTCTAAGCTCGTGAATAAACGGATCCTCGCTTATTACAAAGGCTTTGTCAACGTCGTGACCTGTCCATAAATTCAGTATAACGGTGTTTTCGTCAAGCGCGTAGCAGAAGCTTCCGGTCGAGCGGTGCCTAATTGCGGAAATATTCATGCCGTTTCACCTCCGTATATTAAATACATTATAAAGCTTCAATATGAAGTTTATCTGAAGAAGTATTATAAACTTATTTAATTTTATCATAATCCTCATCAATAATCAATTCATTCCCGGCACATTTTATTCATATACTTGTATGTAATATGATTAAGAGGTGGTTTTATGATAACTGCGCTGAGCATTAAAATTCCAAAAAAGAAAAAAGGCTTCTGCGCGCTTGCGGACAGATTCAAAGGCGACAGGGCAGAGGCGGAGGATAAAACCGCCGGCAGTGTTACCGTGCGGCATATTATTTATACAAGCTACAGCGGCGAGCTTAAGCTTGAAAGGCTTAATGCCATTGTCGGGGCGGAGCGATGCAGACTTCTGTGCAGCGACAGGCTTATTTTCCCTAGGCAGAGCGGCTATAGGCGGTTTTGCTCTACTGCTTTTTCGTCGAGGCTGTGTACAAATTTTGCTCTCGGCGTGCTAAAGAGCGTTAAAAACGCGGCTGATCTTAGAGTTGCTATCTACGACCCGGCGGCGTACTGCGCCGACTTTTTGCTTTCGGTGCTTGAATACTGCGCCGACGTTACGGTGGTGACAAGCTGTTTTGAGCCGTATCTCTGCGTGCTCGATCGCGCCCTTTGCGAGCTGGGGGCAACGGCTATGGTCACCAAAAACCGCGCCGAGCTTGAGCGCAGCGACCTCGTTATAGCTCCTCAGCCCATATCGGAGGAAATAAAGCTCAAAAACAGCGCCGTTCTGCTTGCGGTCAGCCCGCCGCCGAAGGACATTAAGTGCAAAGCCTTTTACAAATATCACTTCAAAATGCCAAACACTTTCGCAAAGCTAAAGCCCTTTGATTTGAGCGAGGAATACTTTTGCTCAGCGCTTTACACAATTGGCGGCCAGCATCAGTTCGGCTCTATTTTGCCCCTGAGCGCCGAGGGCAGCTGCGGCGTGCGCTCAATAAGCGAATTTACTCAGCTTTTGCTTGACAACGGAAAATAAAAAGAATATAATATCTAGGTTAGCTAAGTCACAAATAACAGGGACAGCCGTTCCAAATGAAAGGATTGATAGACAATGGCGTCAAAACCCACTATGCTTACTGAGGAAGGCCTCAGAAAACTTGAAGAGGAACTTGAATATTTACATAACGTAAAGCGTAAAGAAATCGCTGAAAAAATCAAGGTTGCGCGTTCCTACGGCGACCTTTCCGAAAACAGCGAGTACGACGACGCCAAAAATGAGCAGGCTATCATGGAGGCGCGCATAACGACTATTGAGGCCATCCTCAAAACCGCCGTTATCATTGATGAAACAAACACATCAAACGACCGCGTACACCTCACCTCGCTCGTTACGGTCGAGATGCTCAGAACAGGCAGACAGGTGCAGTACCGCATCGTCGGCTCAGGCTCAAACGAGGCTAACCCCAAGGAGGGCAAGATCTCGGACGAGTCGCCCATCGGCATGGCTCTTATGGAAAAGAGCGTAGGCGATGTTGTCGAGGTTGAAACACCCGGCGGCGTAGTTGAGCTTAAGGTATTGGAAATCAGTAAGTAATATAAAACAGGAAGGACGTTTTCTATGAGCCAGAAGCCACAGCAGGCAAATACAGGCGATGTAATCCGGGTGCGTTACGACAAGCTCGACGCTCTCAGAGCGGCAGGCAGAGATCCCTTTGTAACAACCACCTCCGACAGAGATACATATACCCAGCAAATCAAAGACAGCTTTGAGGAATTTGAAAACAAGGATGTTTGCGTTGCCGGCAGGATCATGTCCAAGCGCGGCAAGGGCAAGGTCTCTTTCCTCGATCTGCACGACAAAACAGGCAAGATCCAGATTTTCGCAAAGTTCGACGACCTCGGCGAGGAGGACTACGGCTTCCTTAAAAAGTGGGACATCGGCGACATCGTAGAGGTAAAGGGCTTTGTTTTCAAGACACAGATGGGCGAGATCTCGATCCACGCCAAGGCAGTGCGCATGCTGTCAAAGTCGCTCAAGCCCCTGCCCGAAAAGTACCACGGTCTTACAAACACCGACCTCAGGTACCGTCAGCGCTACGTTGACCTTATTATGAACCCCGATGTAAAGGACACCTTTGTAAAGCGCTCGCAGATCATCAGCAGCATCCGCCGTTTCCTTGATAATCAGGGCTTTATCGAGGTTGAAACTCCCATGCTCGTGGCAAACGCGGGCGGCGCGGCGGCAAGACCTTTTACAACTCACTTCAACGCTCTTGACGAGGACTTAAAGCTCCGCATTTCGCTTGAGCTTTACCTCAAAAGACTTATCGTAGGCGGTCTTGAGCGCGTATATGAGATCGGCAGAGTGTTCCGCAACGAGGGCGTAGACACCCGCCACAACCCCGAATTTACGCTCATGGAGCTGTATCAGGCATACACCGACTACAACGGCATGATGGATCTGACCGAGAGAATGTACCGCCACGTTTGCCAGGAGGTTCTCGGCACCACCAAAATCACCTACAACGGAATCGAGATCGACTTCGGCAAGCCGTTTGAACGCATTACGATGATCGACGCCGTTAAAAAGTACGCCGGCGTCGACTTCAACGAAATCAAGACCGACGAGGAAGCAAAGGCTGTTGCCAAGGAGCACCACGTTGAGTTTGAGGACAGACATAAAAAGGGCGATATCCTCAGCCTGTTCTTCGAGGAATTTGCCGAGGAGCACATGATCCAGCCCACCTTTGTAATGGATCACCCCATTGAGATCTCTCCGCTCACCAAGAAGAAGCCCGAGGATCCCAATTACGTTGAGCGCTTCGAGATGTTTATCAACGGCTGGGAGATGTGCAACGCATACTCCGAGCTCAACGATCCAATCGACCAGCGCGAGCGCTTCAAGGCTCAGGAGGAGGCTCTTGCCCAGGGCGACGAGGAGGCAAACACAACCGACGAGGACTTCCTCAACGCGCTCGAAATCGGTATGCCACCGACAGGCGGCATAGGCTACGGCATCGACCGCATGGTAATGCTCCTCACCGATTCAGCCGCGATCAGAGACGTTTTGCTCTTCCCGACAATGAAATCCCTCGACCAGCCGAAGAAGCAGGAAAAGGAGAAAGAACTGCCGGCGGATTTCGAATGCGCCTGCAATACCTGCCCCTCTCAGGAAGCCTGCAAGGCTGCGCAGGAAGCGGCGGCGAACGACTTGTCATGATAATGACAGATTATCCGGCGATAATGGACGAGATACTGTTCCCCTCAATGAAATGATGTCTCGGATTTACGCCATTTACGCCAAACTTACGCCAAACGATGCAGAAAGTTGTGCAGAGCGTAATCAATCGCATATTTTAATGAATTTGACCTTG
>CAZVSQ010000020.1:0-15976 GCA_964629925.1 uncultured Ruminococcus sp. | reverse complement strand
TAGGTATCGACAACAGCCTGTCCGAGCTCAGCGATAGCGGCTACGTCGTCCATCGTCTCGGTCGGCAGACCTATCATGAAATAGAGCTTAACGGTAGTCCAGCCTCCGGCAAAAGCGGTGGCGCAGGTCTGCATAAGCTCGTCCTCTCGAACGTTTTTATTTATGACGTCGCGCATTCGCTGGCTGCCTGCCTCGGGAGCGAAGGTCAAGCCGCTCTTGCGCACGGTTTTGATCTTGTTCATTATCTCGTCGGTGAAGCCGTCAACTCGCAGTGAGGGCAGTGAAATGCTGACTTTTTCATCACCCGTCCACTCGGTCAGCTTTTCGAGCAGCTCAACGATTCGGCTGTAGTCGCTGGAGCTAAGCGATGAGAGCGAAACCTCGTCATAGCCGGTGTTGTTGCAAAGCACACGGCACTGTGCGTTGATAGTGTCGGGCGATTTCTCACGCACGGGACGGTAGATGAAGCCCGCCTGGCAGAAACGGCAGCCGCGGATACAGCCGCGGAATATCTCCTGAACAGCGCGGTCGTGCACTATCTCAACGAGCGGCACGACAAAATTGTCGGGGTAATAAGACTTATCCATATCGAGCATCACGCGCTTGTGAATAACCTCGGGCGCGCCGTCCTTTGGCGTAAAGCTCTTTATCGTGCCGTCCGCGTTATATTCAACGTCATAGAGCGACGGCACATAAACGCCATCGATCCGGGCGCAGCGGCGCAAAAACTCGCCCTTTCCGCAGCCCTCGGCGCGGCACTGACGGAACAGCTCCATGACCTCGAGGTCTACCTCCTCGCCCTCGCCGATGAAGAATATATCGACAAACTCTGCTATAGGCTCGGGGTTGCAGGCGCAGGGACCTCCGGCGACTACGATATTTTTCAGCTCATCGCCGCGCTCCTCGGTTGTTATAGGAACATTGCCGAGCTTAAGCATGTTGAGCATATTTGAAAAGCTGAGCTCATACTGCAACGTGAAACCGATAAAGTCAAACTCGGAAAGAGGGTCGCCGCTCTCAAGCGCGTAGAGAGGAATGTTTTGCTTTCTCATTTCTTCTTCCATATCGACCCAAGGTGCGAAAACGCGCTCGCACCAGATGTAGGGCACGCTGTTGAACTGACTGTAAAGGATCTTCATTCCGAGGTGCGACATTCCGACCTCGTATGTGTCGGGGAAACAAAACGCAAAGCGAACCTCAACATCGCGCTTGTCCTTTATGACCTCGTTGAGCTCTCCACCCACATAACGCCCTGGCTTTTGCACCTTAAGCAGCAGCCTTTCAACTTCCTTGCTAACCATAAATACCTCCGAATGTACGTTAATAGTACCTGTTCCCCTTAAAAAGCAGAGAAAAAACCAAATATACGCTTACAAAGAGCAGAGAAACGTTTTTTGATTTCAGCATAAGCCAAAACCCCATTGCGGCAAGCGGAAAAATAAACGCGAAAGTCAGCGCGTCAACCGCCTTTTCGGCTTTTTCCTGATCAAGCCTTCGCAGCAGCAGCAAATATACAAGCTGACCGCCGTCAAGCGACATAACGGGCAAAAGATTAAACAGCCCGACCGAAGCGTTTGCCGCCGCAAAGGGCAAAACAACACTAATACCCCTTAAGTATAACAGAAAACATACAAGAAAACAAATAAAATTAAAAAAAGGTCCGAAAAAAATAATCAAAAGGTTTTTTCGCACGCTTCTGCTCTGTCTTTCACCGTCGATTATGTCGATCGAGAACAGCGCTATTTTGATTCTTTTTGGGAAATATCCGCAATAAACCATTGCCGCAAGATGGCCGCACTCATGCACAACAACAGCGGCGGCGCACCATACAAAGCTCTTAAAAACTCCGAGAATAATACATACAGCCACAAGGCAAAGCAGAGCGTACGACACCTCAAAACGCGTGCGTGCTATTTTAAACTTCATCAGCCGTTGAGGTATTATTTATAAGCTGAGGTATACTGCTGCTGCCGCCGTCAAAAATCGCGGTATCGTTAAGCTGAGTGATATACCAGTCTTTTACCGCCTCGTAAGCCTCGCCGCCGATCCCCTTAAGCGCAAAAAACGCTAACGCCAAAAGGATACAGCTCACAAGCTGAACGGTAAGCAAAATATGCTTCGGCGCAGATTTCTTCCGCTTTTCAAGTATGATTCCTTCATCGTCAGGCTCATTGTCCGCTGCGGATAGCACAGGCGTCTCGGGCTCGCTTACGCTCTGCCAGTTTTCGTCGTATGTAATCGAATTAAACTCCTCATTCAAAAAAATCACCTCGGTGAAATATATGCACCGAGGCGTAGAATAATTATTTCATTTTGCTGAAATCATGTTTTACAAGGTTGATGAAGAACAGCAGAGCTATGATCAGCGCGCCGTATTCGGCAAACGGGAACGCGAACCAGACATACTTTACGCCGACGGTGAGCGAAATCAGAAAAGCCGCGGGCACAAGAAGAATAAGCTGGCGGAAGAATGACATCATCATGCTGCGGAATCCCTTTCCAACCGCCTGAAAAACAGTGATGAGAATAATCGCGACCGACGCTGGAACAAAGCAAAGACTGATTATACGGAAAGCGTATTCGCCTGTTTCCATCAGCGTTTTCGGGTCTACGTCGGTAAAGCTCGACTCGCTTCCGAACATAGAGAGCAAAGCGTCGGGGATAGTCCACATCAAAGCCGTTCCGACAAGCATGATACCGCCCGCGATAATAACTCCGCGCTTTATTGCGGCGTACATCCGCTTTTTATTCCTTGCGCCGTAGTTGAAGCCCACGATCGGCATGATTCCTTGGTTAAGCCCGAAACACGGCATAAACACAAAGCTCTGCAGTTTAAAGTAGATTCCGAAAACATCGATAGACACGATAGAATTGTACGCCTGGAAAATACCGTTGAGGCAAAGCATCATAACAGCGCTTATGCTCTGCATAATAATAGACGGGAAGCCTACGGCGTAAATATTCTTTACCGTCTGCTTTTCAAAACGGAAGCCCTTAAGCTCGATTTTGACCTTGTGATCTTTTTTAAACATCACTGTCAGAGCGAACACCATTCCGCAGAACTGGCCGAAAACGGTAGCCACAGCCGCGCCCAAAACGCCCATCTCCGGGAAAAAGCCTACCCCGAAAATCAGCAGCGGATCAAAAATGATGTTTACGACCGCGCCCACAAGCTGAAACAGCATAGGGTATATCATGTTGCCGGTAGCCTGAAGGGTTTTCTCTATCATAACCTGCACTATTGAGAACAGCGAAAGGCACAAAACGCAGGTGAAGTACTGAACGCCCGCCTCAACAACGCGCTGATTGCCTCCGCTGAACGCGTTCATAAACGGCCTTACTCCAAACAGCCCGAACAGCAGAAAAAACGCGTAGGTAAACGCGCAAAGCACCAAGCCGTGCGTGGCGGCGGAATTTGCCTGTTTATAGTTTTGCTCACCAAGCTTTCGTGCTACAAGCGAGTTGACGCCGACCGCGGTACCTACAGACGCCGCGATAAGCAGCATTTGCAGCGGATAAGCGACCGAGACCGCGGTAAAGCCGTCCATGTCGTACTGGCTGATAAAAATACTGTCAACCACGTTATACATCGCCAGAATAGTCATTGAAAAAATAGCCGGCAGTGACATAGTGACAATAAGCCTTGTCATGGGCATGGTGCCCATTTTATTTTGCTGACGCACTTCTTTATCCATTCTTATCCCCTTTCTTTTTCCTTCTGCTCCTTACAACGGAATAAAGGCCCAACATAATAAGCGTGCCGGTAACTACGCCGCCGAAGTCTATCCATACATCAACTATCATGCCTGCTCGCCCCTCGACAAAAAGCTGGATCGTTTCATCAATAACAGCAGTCAAAAGCCCCGCTCCGAGCACATATGCCAAAAAGCGGTGAGGGCGAACTCTGTCGCGGGAGTAGGCGCAGCTCAGCATAAGCGCTCCTATTGCGGTATATTCAGAATAATGAGCCAGCTTGCGGATAAGCTGCTCGTCAGGAGCTTCCTGAGCCCCAAACAATCTGAATGCTTTCCAAATCAAATTAATAACCCAATTGCTTTCCATTGACGATAAATCAGCAGGAAAGCAGGAATGCACCCACGCGAACAGAATCATGCACGCTGTAAGCGCAAAAGCGATCACCGAAAATCGCTTTGAAGCGCGGTTATCATTCATTTTCTCACCTCACACTAATCTATATTTTACATCAAATATAGGCAAAGTCAATGAAAAAAAATGTATTTTAAACCGATATGTTGGATTTTTACGGAAACATTGTTTTTACATATTGAAAACTATTACTTTTTCTGCTATACTGACATAGATTTGTAAACTTAACCGGTAATAAAAGGAGAGTTTGTGTTTTGCTGTATTTAGTATGTTTTTTAATTTCCATGGTACCGATAATTGAGCTTAGAGGCGCGATTCCTTTTGGTATTGCAAACGATTTGAATCCGTTTGTTCTGTTCCCTATTTGCATAATCGGAAACATGCTGCCCGTTCCTCTTATCTACTTCTTCGCAAGAAAGGTACTCATTTGGGGGCAGGACAAAAAAATTATCGGCAAGTTTTTTACCTGGTGCCTTAAAAAGGGCGAAAAAGGCGGCGAAAAGCTGCAAAAAAAGGGCGGCAAAGGATTGTTTATTGCGCTTATGCTCTTTGTAGGTATACCTATTCCCGGCACAGGAGCCTGGACAGGTACGCTTGCGGCAAGCTTTTTGAACATGGGCTTTAAAAGAAGCGTGATCGCCGTGATCTGCGGCGTGCTTATCGCGGGTGTTATCATGGGCGTAGGCACATATATGGTAAAAATCGGCGCAGGCGGTATTTTCTCGCTGATGGCAAATTCTAAATAAAACTATAGGGCAGCGTCACGCTGCCTTGTTTTGTATTTGTTTAAACCTTAAACCCCGCCGTTGCAGTCTTTTTCGATCACTGAAAACGCATTTAAAGGCGGGCTTGGGTGCAGCGTCACGCTGCCTTGTTTTGTATCTAATCTTTTAATGGAGTTATTATGAAGTACAGATTTGACGCGGTGATAATCGGCGGCGGAGCCTCGGGGCTAATGTGCGCCATCGCAGCAAAAAAGAAAAATCCCTCTCTTGAAATCGCTAGAATAGACAAGAATGACCGGGTCGGCAAAAAGTTGCTGTCAACGGGAAACGGCAGGTGTAACCTGACGAACGATACCGTCGGCGTTGTCCGTTATGTCGGGAGCACTGATAAGCTGCTCTCGGCGGTCATTAAAAAAATCAACACCGAAAAGCTGATAAAATATTTTAAGAGCCTTGGTCTGCAAACAGTCGGGGACAGCGAGGGGCGTTACTATCCCCTGTCGCGTCAGGCGTCGACCGTGCTTGACGTGCTGCGCTTTAACTGCGACGAGCTTGGCGTTAACTTGTTTTGCAGCGAAACTATCAGGAGCGTCAAAAATCAAAAAGGCTTTGTTGTAAAAACCGCTGAAAACGAATTTGAATCGGACAAGCTTGTGGTCGCCGCGGGCTCAAAGGCAGCTCCCAAGCTTGGCGGAAACGGCAGCGCGGCTGATATACTTAAAAACCTCGGCCACAGCTTTGCGCCATTTACTCCCGCCCTCTGCCCCGTTAAGGTGCGCTCTGACGTGCTGAAATCGCTAAAAGGGCTTCGCGCAAACGCTTCCGTTACCCTGTATAAAGGCAGCAAACCTGTCAAAACCGAGAGCGGCGAGGTGCAGTTCAACGAGGACAACCTTTCGGGTATCTGCGTGTTTGACCTGTCGCTTTTCACCTCAAACGACAACACGATCGCTGTTGACTTAACTCCTGATATTTCCGAAAAGGGATTATACAATATTCTAATATCGAATAAAAGTCGCTTTTCAAAACAGACAGCCGATAACATTTTTACCGGCATCCTGCAAAAGCGTTTGGCTCAGGCGGTTCTTAAATCAGCCGGAGTCAAGGACTTTTCAAGGGCGTGCAACTCTTTAAGCGAAAACGAGCTTATGGCGGCGGCGAAAAGCGCTAAACAACTGGTTTTTAAAGTCATCGGAAACGAGGGCTATGACAGGGCGCAGGCGTGCAGAGGCGGCGTCCCCGGTAATGAGATCAATTATGAAACATTACAAAGCAGGGTAACAAAAAACCTGTATATCTGCGGCGAAGCGATCGACGTCTGCGGCGAATGCGGCGGCTACAACCTGCACTTTGCGTTTGCGGGCGGAATAATTGCGGGAGAGCATTTATGATCAGAATAAGCAACGTAAAAATACCACTCGATTATGACGACAACACTTTAATAAAAGCGGCGGCTAAGGAGCTGCGCGTTGACACAAAAGCTATCAGACGGATAAGTATGTTCCGCCGCTCTATTGACGCGCGCAAAAAGGAGCAGCTCCACTTTACCTGCACGCTTGAAGCGGAGCTTAATACAAACGAAAACAGCGTGCTGAGCAAGGCAAAAAACGCCGTCAAAGCTGTGCCGTATAAATATGACGTTCCAAAATGGAAGGGCGGCGCTTCGCCCGTTGTGGTAGGGTTCGGCCCTGCGGGAATGTTTGCCGCGCTTGTGCTTGCCCAAAGCGGCGCAAAGCCGATAGTAATTGAGCGAGGCAAGGACGTTGACAGCCGCACCGCCGACGTTAACGGATTCTGGACAAGCGGACGGCTCAATACCGAATCAAATGTTCAGTTCGGCGAGGGCGGCGCGGGAACCTTCTCTGACGGCAAGCTGACTACCGGCACTAAGGACATCCGTCAGCGCAAGGTGCTTGATGAGTTCGTAAAGCACGGAGCGCCCGAGGAGATCCTTTACAACGCAATGCCGCATATCGGCACGGACAAGCTGAAAATAACCGTTAAAAATATCCGCGAGGAGATAATCTCGCTGGGCGGCACGGTGATGTTTGAAACGATGCTGACGGGCTTTGAGGTAAAAGACAATAAAATAACCTCGGCGCTTATTGAGAGCCGCGGCAAGACCGAAACGGTAGAAACCGACAGCATTATCCTTGCGATAGGCCATAGCGCGCGAGACACCTTTGAAATGCTCAATGATAAAAAGCTGCCGATCGAAGCAAAGCCGTTTTCGGTCGGCGCGAGGATCGAGCACCTGCGCAAAAAAATCGACCGCGCTCAATACGGCAGATTTGCGGAGCACAAAAACCTCGGCGCGGCTTACTATAAAATGAATGTTAAGACCTCAAACGGCAGGGGCGCATATACCTTTTGCATGTGCCCGGGCGGCAAGGTAGTCAACGCTTCAAGTGAGGACGGACGGCTTTGCACCAACGGCATGAGCGAGTTCGCGCGTGATGAAGTCAACTCAAACGCCGCCCTGCTTGTGGGCGTAACGCCCGAAGATTACGGCAGCGAAAGTCCGCTTGCGGGGATGTACTTCCAGCGCAAAATTGAAGAAAAAGCCTTTATACTCGGCGGAGAGGATTACTCGGCGCCAGTTCAGCGCGTTGAGGATTTTCTGCAAAACAAAAAGAGCACGCGCCTCGGCGAGGTAACGCCCTCGATAGGCCCCGATCATACACTGAGCGACTTAAACGAGCTGTTGCCGTCATATATAACCGACAGCATGAAGCAGGCAATAACCTTGATGGGAAAAAAGCTGAGGGGCTTTGACGACGGGGACGCTGTTCTTACGGGAGCCGAAACCCGCTCCTCCTCCCCTGTCCGCATTCTCAGAAACGCCGAAACCCTGCAATCTATAGCAGTTCAGGGGCTTTACCCCTGCGGCGAGGGCGCGGGCTATGCCGGAGGAATAATATCGGCGGCGGTTGACGGCATCAAATGCGCCGAAAAAATAATTGAGCATTGAAATACACAGAAAATAAAAAAGCCGCGCATTTCTGCGTAGCTTTTCTAAAGCGACTGCGTCTGTAAGCCGGGTTCTGTCTTGAACAGCCATCTATCTTGGCGGTCGGTTGCCCGATCCGCTCGGTGCCACCTCCATAGGACGCGCCGAGCAAGCGCATAATGTCCTTCCACGGTGTTGCTTCAAATAGGGTTTACACGGCAGAGCAGTCTCCTGCCCTCCGGTGAGCTCTTACCTCACCTTTCCACCTTTACCCGACAGCTTGCGCAGTCGGGAAGTTATTTTCTGTTGCACTATCCCTGGGGTCGCCCCCGGCGGCCGTTAGCCGTTATTTTTGCTCTGTGAAGCCCGGACTTTCCTCGCGCAGACCCTTTCGGGCGCTGCCTGCGGCTGTTCGGCGCACTCGCATATATATTTTAAAGGAAAAGCCGAAAAATGTCAAATAGTTCTTGCCATAAACGGCAATTTGTTTTATAATTAACTGGATTACGAAAGGAGTAATTTTATGGACATCAGAGAAGAATCATTAAAACTGCACTACGACTGGAACGGTAAGATCGAGGTCATCTCGCGCGTTCCCATCAATTCCTCGGAGGATCTTGCACTCGCCTATACCCCCGGCGTTGCCGAGCCCTGCCTTGAGGTTCAAAAGGACATCAACAAAAGCTACGAGCTTACAAGAAGAAACAATCTTGTCGCGGTAATCACCGACGGCACCGCTGTTCTCGGTCTGGGCGACATCGGCCCCGAGGCAGGTATGCCCGTTATGGAGGGCAAATGCGCGCTTTTCAAGGCGTTCGGCGACGTTGACGCTTTTCCGCTCTGTGTTAAGAGCAAGGACGTGGACGAGATAGTAAACACCGTTTACCTTATCAGCGGCAGCTTCGGCGGAATCAACCTTGAGGATATTTCAGCGCCGCGCTGTTTTGAAATTGAAAGAAAGCTTAAGGAGAAGTGCGATATCCCGATTTTCCACGACGACCAGCACGGCACCGCTATTATCGTTGCGGCAGGTCTTTTGAACGCGCTTAAAATCACGGGTAAGAAGATCGACGAAATCAAGGTCGTAATGAACGGAGCGGGCGCCGCAGGAATCGCTATTGCCAAGCACCTTATGAACATGGGCGTCAAGCACATCACCATGTGCGACAGCAAGGGGATCATCTGCAAGGGCGACGAAAGGCTAAACGCCGTAAAGCGCGAGATGGCTGAAATAACCAACCTTGAGCACAAAACAGGCACTCTTGCCGACGCTATGAAGGGCGCCGACGTGTTCCTGGGAATTTCGGCTGCCGGCTGCGTCAGCGAGGAAATGGTAAAGTCGATGAACAAGGACGCTATTATTTTTGCCATGGCTAACCCCACTCCCGAAATCATGCCCGACCTTGCCAAAAAGGCAGGCGCGGCTGTTGTGGGTACGGGCAGAAGCGACTTCCCCAACCAGATAAACAACGTACTCGCCTTCCCGGGCATTTTCCGCGGAGCCCTTGACTGCCGCGCGAGCGACATCAACGAGGAAATGAAGATCGCCGCGTCATACGCTCTCGCCTCAATTATCGACGAAAGCGAGCTTAACGCCGACTACATCCTCCCCCACGCCTTTGACCCAAGAGTTGGCAAGGCTGTTGCAGAGGCTGTTAAAAAGGCTGCTGTTGAATCAGGCGTTGCGAGAATCTGATTATTTATAAATAATATATTAAAACGGAGCTGAATCATCGGCTCCGTTTTTTCTTATTTAGAAATATATTTTTGCGCAAGTTTTAACAGCGCACCCTTATCATTCGGGACGCGCTCCTCGATAACATCTTCAAGCAGCTTGTTGAGCAGCTCGCCTATTGCTCTGCCCTCTTTTACTCCGAGGGTTTTTAAATCGGAGCCGTTTACCGCGAGGCTTTTTAAATCAAAGCATTGATTTTCCGCGAGGATCTCCTCCATTTGCCGCTCGGCTAAGTCGATCGAAGCAAACTTTTCCGCTCTCAGGTATTCCGACTGCGCGGCGGTGTCGGCTCGCTGAACCTTAAACAAAAGACGCGTGTTTTCCTCGCCAAGATTATTAAGCAGGCGCTTTATCTGCTTTTTTGAGCCTCTGTAGCGCTCGTCGTGCCATACTATAAGCTTAAGGCAGGTTTCGTAAAAGTCGTTAGGGAACCTGAGCCGCTTTAGGATATTCTCAGCAAGCTCCGCGCTTATCTGCTGGTGCCCCTTGAAGTGATTGAAGCCGCTTTCGTCCGTTGTGCATGCCTGCGGCTTGCCCAAATCGTGGAGCAGCATCGTCATGCGCAAAACATCGTTTTGTTCAACGGCGGCAATTGAATGAACAATGTGCTGCCAAACGTCATAGACATGGTGCTTTGTGCGTTGCGGAAAGTCAAAGGTCTGTTTGATCTCGGGAATAAACACCGCGATAACGTCCCTGAACTCAGTCAGGATCTTGCAGGCTGCATCTCCCCTGAGCAGCCCCAAAAGCTCAACGCGGATCCTCTCATTGGCGATATTATTCAGCAGAGCGGCGTTTTTGTGAATCGACTCTGCCGTATTCTTTTCAATCTCAAAGCCGCACACGGAAGCGAACCTGAGCCCGCGCAGTATTCGGAGAGCGTCCTCGTTAAAGCGTTTATCGGGTTCGCCTACGCAGCGAAGAACACCGTTTTTTATATCCTCAGCGCCGCCGAACGGGTCGATAACACCGTCCTTATCGTTGTAAGCCATTGCGTTGCAGGTAAAGTCGCGCCGTGACAAATCGAGCGTTAAATCATCGGTAAAAGTCACCTGCTCGGGGTGGCGGTTGTCGGCATAAACGCCGTCGATGCGGTAGGTAGTTACCTCAAACACCTCGCCGCCCGACATAACAGTAAGCGTGCCGTGCTTTAAGCCGAAATCATGGGTGACATGATCCTTGAACACACGCTCCATTTGCTCGGGCTTAGCGCTTGTACAGATGTCCCAGTCGTGAGGCTCAATGCCCATTATCGCGCTGCGCACGCAGCCGCCTACCGCGTACGCCTCAAAGCCGCTGTTATTCAGTTGATCAATTACTTTTTTTGCGTTTTCGGGAATGTTTATTTTCATACTAATTATTTTTATAAGGCTTGTTTTTGTCCTTCTCAATCAGCTTGTCCGCGATATTGTACAGCAGGTTGAACAGCACGATCGTTGCCGCGGAGGATACACACAGCATGATTATTGCATTCATGCCCAGCGGAACGAACATGAAGAACCAGCCGAAGAATATAAACGATAGCAAAAGCCCCGCAACGCTCACAACAAGCATTGCGCTTCTGAGAAGGTTGAACGGAATTGAAAGCCTGACAATTATCATCAGGCAGATGAGCGAGGTTACATAAACCGCGATAGTCGAAAGCTCTCCGCCCGAGAAGCCGAACGCCGTACACAATGCCGCCGTCACAATTACATTTAACACAACGCATATCGCCGCCGGCAAAGCCCTTGCAATAATATTGAAGGTAAAGTTTCCGCGTACGATATTTTTGTTTGGCTGCAAAGCGAGAACAAACGACGGAAAGCCTATCGTAAGCGAGCCTACAAGCGAAAGCTGAATGGGCTGGAACGGATAAGGCAGGCTTGAAAACATGAAAAATATACAGAGCAAAATAGAATAGATCGTCTTAACAAGATACAGCGACGAGCTGCGCTCGATGTTGTTGATAGTTCGTCTGCCCTCGGCAACGACATGAGGCATTGAGGCAAAGTCATTGTTTACGAGCACAAGTTGCGACACATTCCTTGCCGCCTCGCTGCCCGAAGCCATAGCGACTGAGCAGTCGGCTTCCTTAAGCGCGAGAACATCGTTAACGCCGTCGCCCGTCATTGCCACCATATGCCCGTGAGCTTTGAGCGCGAGCACAAGCTTTTTCTTCTGAGCGGGAGTGACTCTGCCGAATACGTTGCACCTTTCGGCTGCCTCGGCAAGCTGCTCATCGGTGGTGACAGTCGTCATGTCGACAGCATTCTCGGCACCCTCGATTCCGGTATCCATAGCTATATTTTTAACGGTTTTTACGCTGTCGCCCGAAATGACCTTAAGCGTAACGCCCTGCTCTTTGAAGTAATTCACGGTTTCGCAAACGTTGTCGCGCAGCCGGTCTTTAATAAGAATAAGCGCCATCGGGTGAAGATCCTCTGGCAGCGAGCTGCCGTCAACCTCCATATCTGAGGAGCCCAGCACAAGTATCCTGACGGTTTCGTTGATCTTGTTTATGTTCTCGTAAATCTCATGGTATTTTTCTTTATCAGAAAAAACAAACTCTGCGGCGCCCATAATATATGTTTTGCCGTTCTCAAAGCTGCCGCCCGACCACTTTGTTTCGGACGAGAACGGAATGAATTTTTTGCACTTGACAGGCTCAACGCCTTGGGTGTGATCGCTTACCGCCTGCAATGTGGCGTTTATCTCGTCGCTTGCCGCTACTATCGACGCAAGCGCCTTTTGGATCTTATCGTCGTTTGTGTTGAGGTTGATTATCTTGTGGACGTTCATGGAGTCCGCAGTGAGCGTGCCTGTTTTGTCAAGGCAGATAACGTCGACGCGCGCAAGCGTTTCGATGCAGTACATCTCGTTTACAAGCACCTTTTTGCGCGAGAGGCGGATAACAGACACCGCAAGAACCGTACTTGTAAGCAGGATCATTCCTCCCGGGATCATGCCGACAAGGGCGCTCACCGTTGAAAGCACGGTATCCTGTATTGACTCGTGGTGGATAAAATACTTGCTGACAAACAGCATCGCGCCGAGCGGAAAGATAATAGCCGTGCAGAGGTTGATAATAAACTTAAAGGAGTGCAAAATCTGCGAGTTGTTTTTCTTTATGTACTTAGCCTCGTTGTTGATTTTAGCGGCGTAACTGTCAGCGCCAACGCGGTTAACGCGGCAGTAGCAGGTTCCGGCAGAAATAAAGCTTCCCGAAAGCAGCTCGTCGCCCGGCTGCTTTTCGATAAGATCGGATTCGCCCGTCAGCAGGCTCTCGTTAACCTTGCAGCCTCCCTTTACAAGAATGCAGTCGGCAGGAACCTGACTGCCCCTTGAAAGGATGATGATGTCGTCAAGAACAAGCTCTTCCTTTGAAAGCTGAACTATTTTGCCGTCGCGCAGGACGTCAAGCTTGCTTTCGGTAAGGATCGTCAGGGTATCAACGCTCTTTTTTGAGCGGATCTCCTGAACGATACCGATAACCGTGTTACAGATCACAACGCCGATAAACAGCATGTTTTTATACGAGCCGACCAAAAGCAGCTCCGCATATAAAATGACGTTTATCAAATTGAACATCTTGCAGATGTTATCGGTAAAAATCCTCTTTATCGATTTTGTTTTTACGGTTGTTGCGACGTTCGATTTGCCGCTTTCCATCCTTTCCCTAACTTCATCGGAGGTCAGTCCGAGAAATTCTCTTTCTTTTTCTTCCATAAATACCTCGATTGAAAATGATGATTATTTTGAAAAATTATTGAAAAAACCGATAAAATCCCAAGCAAAACAAAGCTTTGCTTCCGATTTTTATAATAATAAAATCTTTCACAGCTATTTTACTATTATAAACGCAAATAATAGAATTGGCAACGGAAAGAAGGTGATTTTTTGAAAAATTTTGTAAAATCAATTACAGTTGCCTTGTCGGCGGCAATACTGCTTAACGGTTCGGCTGTGTTGGTTTCGGCGGAAAGCACCGCGCCCAAAACCGTATGCCTGGGCGGACAATCCTTCGGCGTAAAATTTTTTAACGACGGAATCATTGTTACCGAGCTGGAACCGTTTTACAGCAACGGCAAGTACGTCTGCCCTGCCGAGGAAGGCGGTCTTTTGGAGGGCGACGTCATAAAAAAGGTAAACGAAACTCCCGTAAAGACCAACGAGGAGCTTCAGCAGGCGGCATTCGGCTGCGGCGGCGATCCGATAAAATTCAACGTTGAGCGCGGCGGCAAGGAGCTTGTCAAAACGGTTATTCCGAAAAAGAATACCGTAGGGGTTTACCTTTTGGGCGCGTGGGTGCGCGACAGCTGCGCGGGAATCGGCACGGTGACCTATTACGACAAAAGCACGGGCATATTTGCGGCGCTGGGACACGGTATCTGCGATAAAGATACAGGCAGCTTAATGCCTCTCGGAAACGCCGAGGTCGTGCGCGCGGATATAGGCTCGGTGACAAAAAGCACCGCGGGCAAAGCGGGCAGCCTTAACGGATATTTTACCGATGAAAAGCTCGGCACGCTGACGCGAAACACCTCATGCGGCGTGTTCGGAAGCCTTGAAAGCGGGTATGAGCCCGAAGGCGTTACGCTGGAACTTGCCGAAAACGGCGAAATAAAGCCCGGCAAGGCTCAGCTTTATACCACAATAAACGATGACGGTGTTGGCTGCTATGAAATCGAGATAACCCAAATCCGCAACACCGACTTCGACTCAAATGAAAACTTTGTAATAAAAGTTACAGACGACAGACTGCTTGACGAATGCGGCGGAATAGTGCAGGGCATGAGCGGCAGCCCCATTGTTCAGGACGGTAAGCTTGCGGGCGCGGTCACACATGTTTTTCTGAACAACACAGATCAGGGCTACGCAATAACAGCTCAAAATATGGCGTCGAATAATCACGACTAACACAATATATTGCGGTTTATTGTCATCTTGAATTTTCAGGGAAAAATTTATTTCAAAATTTCAGAAAAAATTATTTGGAAACTATTGCCAAGTTTGCCATTTTGTGGTAAAATCTACTCACAATAAAAAATATTGATGGGAGATTAATTATGGACAGTAATATCAAGATGATGATGACCGAAAACGCCGCTGATTTTGACAGACAAACCCTGGAGATATTTCAAAAATTTAATATTTCCGTCGCTTTTTGCTCAAAGGACGGCAACGAGCTTTGCAACCGTATTTTGCAGGAGCAGCCCGATGTTGTGTTTATGGAGTCGTTTATGACGCGCCTTGACGCAATAGGCGTAATGCGCAGCATTCAGCGCCAGAATTGCAAGCAGCCCATGTTCATCGTGTTTTCGTCATTTCACAGCGCTGTGCTGGAGCGCGAGATAATGAACGGCGGAGCAAGCTACTTTGTGCTGAAGCCCTACGACGTTGAGCAGCTTTGCGAGAATGTATGCTTAATGGTAAAGAAAAGCGAGCGTCTGCTCAAAATGCCGATAAGCGTTGACGCGTTCGGAATAGAGCTTAAGGTGACGGAAATCCTGCATGAGATCGGTGTACCTGCTCATATAAAGGGCTATCATTATCTGCGCGATTCAATTATTATGTCTGTTGAGCATCCCGAGATCATCAACGCCGTTACAAAGCAATTATACCCGTCTGTCGCCAAAAAATACGAAACGACCTCAAGCCGCGTTGAGCGCGCCATACGCCACGCCATTGAGGTTGCCTGGGACAGGGGCGACATCGACGTGCTGAACTCGTACTTCGGCTACACCATTCACAACGACAGAGGAAAGCCCACCAACAGCGAGTTTATCGCGATGATTTCAGACAGGCTGAGATTGCAGATTAAAAACGCGAGCTGACAGTGAGCAAAAAAGCTGTGCATGAGTATTCTCCCATGCACAGCTCTTATTTTATTTGGAATAATTCGGAATGTCTATTATCTTCATGGTGGCTCCCTCAACAATTGAACTTAAATGCTGAGGCGCAACCCTTGAATGAGAGTTTGCAATTAAATAGGCGTCCTCGGGATTATCAGCCCTTACGGTGACCTTTATAATATCCGAGTCTTCGAAAATATCCGCCTGAACCATGTCTTTAAGCTGAGCTGCGGTGTACTTTCCGCCCGAATGTTCGGATACGATCTTTAAAAGCATATCGCTTGTAAGAACTTGTATATAAGTATTCAAGCGGTTTGGCTGAGCCTCTTTTGCGTCTTTTTCGGATATTAAAGTGGTGTAACTGCTTGTATATCCCTTTTCTTCTTCAGAAGAGAACAAGTGACATGACGCCAGCGAAAAAGCAAAGATAATTGAGAGTAACAGTGCGATTGCTTTTTTCATAGATATCCTCTTTTTTCTAATGTAGAATTATTTTGTTCTTCCGATGTCGGTGCGGTAGTGAGCGCCCTCGAAGGAGATTTTCTTTACTGCCGCGTACGCCTTTTCAAGAGCCTCGTCAAGTGTGGGAGCCTTCGCGGTAACACCCAGAACTCTGCCGCCGTTT
>CAZVSQ010000019.1:0-15999 GCA_964629925.1 uncultured Ruminococcus sp. | reverse complement strand
ACGTGGTAAGCACGGATATCGCCTTTTGTTTTGTCGCCTGTAAATAGTTCATAATAACGCAGCAGACGCCCATACCCAACAGACTGAGCGAAAAGATGCGCACTGCCGGGATACCCATTGCTACACGGTCGGGGCTCGTGACGGAGAACAGCGACAACAGAACGGTAGGGAACAGCAGGATAAACGCAACGATGACCGCGCAGGACGCGCTGACAAATACGAACGTTTTGCGCAGCACCATATCGATCCCCTTGTAGTCGCGTTCGCCGTAAAGCAGGCTGACTATGGGAGTCATGGTGTCGCTTCCGCCTGAAACGAACATCGAGATAAAGGTGACGGTGAAATTGCATACCGAAAATACCGCCATGCCGTCAGCGCCCGAGGTTACCTGCACTATTCGGTTGAGCAAAAGAGCCTTGACGAAAAGCAGAACGGTGTTAACTACCGAAGCTATGCCTCCGGTGCTCAGCTCGCCCAGATATTTGAGTTCTGCGCGGCTGATCTTGATAAAGCTGAGCGTGCGCTTTTTAAAGAACACCAGATAATAAAGTTCCATTACAAACCCCACCGCGTAACCCGTGACGGTGGCGAGTGCCGCTCCCGAGGTGTCCATTTTGAAAATGCCCATGTAAACAAAATCCATCACAAGATTTACGGCGTTTGATACCAGCAAAATATTGGCTGAGAATTTGGGCATTCCGTCCACGCGGATAATAAAAACAAGGTACGGCACTACTATCATAAATACGGAGCCGAAGATGTTGAACAGCGCGTAGTGCTTGGCGTAATCGTACAGAGCGTCGTCAACACAGAGCGTTGAGGTGATAGGATCGATAAGAAGGATGCCGGCGATAGTCACAAGCAAGGCTGTTATCAGCGACGCCGCAAAGGAAAGCGTAAACAGCGCGTTTGCTTTGCGGTTGTTGCGCTGACCTTTGGCTATAGAGATGCCTATTGCTCCGCCGATACCGAAAAGGAAAAACAGTGCCTGCATAAAAAGCACGACCGGCTCGGCAAGATTGACAGCCGAAAAGGCGTTGTCGCCGACAAGCGCCGATACGATGATCCCGTCCACAAACGAGGCAAGCAGAATGGACATGGAGCTTATGATGGTTGGAAAAAGATACTCGTTAAACTTTTTGCCGAGCAGCGCCGAGTCCCTTTGCAGTGTCATTTTTCATCGTCCTCCGTTTCAAAGAAGCCCAGCCCCTCAAGAGCGCTCAAAAAGCTGTTCATATAATCGCGCGAGGTCATCGACCAGCTGAAGCCCAAACGGTAGAGCGCCTGTGTAGTGTACTCGTTCTCCGTGGAGATCATTTCCACCTTTTTGGAGCTGTCCATGTTTTCGTAGGCGAGCAGGGTAGTCAGCTTTGCAGCCTTTTGCGCGTCGTTTTGCGCCCTGCTCAGCATTTCCTCAAACTCCTTATCCTCGGCAAGCTTTATATTCATGCCCATGCTCTTCATTTGAAGAATGATATCTCCCAGCGGAACATAATGGTTGTTGTACGGGTGGAAAATGCAGCAATCGTCGGGTGTTGCGCACAGCCGCACTATAGCCTCGGCGGTTTCGTCGATTGGCGCCATCTCAACGGGATAATTCATAAAACTGTACGGAAAAGCGCCTATCACAAGATAAGCCCTCAGCCTGCCCATAAAGCCGTTGGTGACAAAGTTTATCTGGAACTCGCCGTCGCTGTCGCGCGCCGCAAGGTTGCCTACGCGCATGATTTTTCCCTTTAAGCCGTCCCTTATCGCCTCAAGAACATAACGCTCCGCAAGGAATTTGCTGCGGACATACTGGTTGTCTATCGACTGTCCGAAATACAGCTTCTGCTCACTGAGCTTTAGGCTGCGCGGAGGATTATCATTCACTCTGTCGCCGGCTACGCTGCCCGTGGAGATCTGTACTATCATGCTGTTGTGCTCTTTGCAGAAGTCGATAAGGTTTTTGACTCCGCCGGCATTGACGCGCTCTATATCGTCTGTTTCGGAAAAATGCTTTACTAGAGCGGCGCAGTTGATGACCGTGTCGATCTGCTTGCCGTCAAGTTGGGCAAACCAGTTTTTATCGGTGACGCTGCCCTCGATAATAGTTATCCTGTTTTCGAAGTACCAGTCAAAGTCATCCTCAAAGTAGTAGTAAAGCTGTCCTCTCAGACGCTTTTCGGCGCCTGCGCGCTTTGAGCTTCTTAACAGGCAGTAGACATTGCCGCTGTAGTTGTCAAGGAAGTATTTAAGTATATGGATACCCAAGAAACCGGACGCGCCCGTGAGCAGAAGATTGCCGACACGGTTCTTTTGACCTTTGAGCGAATCGAGATCATTGGCTCGCAGGATATCGTCAAATACAGAGTAGTCGTAATCTGCCGAACCGTCCGAGATTTCCTTGCTGTCGGAAAATTTGGCCGCGATCGCTCTCGGAGTCTTCAGCGCAAAGATATCGCCGTAGCTGACCTCGATCCCCTGCTCGTTAGCTTCGACAAGCACGCTGGTGACCGTAAGCGATGTGCCGCCCAAGTCAAAGAAGCTGCTGTCCGCGCTCACCTTGTCGAGCGATAGCACGCTTTGGAAGATATCGCAGAGTATTTTTTCCTCTCGGGTAACGGGCTCGCTGTACTCCGCCTCAAAGCTGAGCACCGGCTGTGGCAGCGCCTTAACGTCGGTTTTGCCGTTGGGAGTCTGAGGCATCTTATCGAGCCGCATAAGAGCTGACGGTATCATATATGCAGTTAGGCGCTTTGAGATATGTTCACGCACTGTTTCTTCGGTAACGCTCTCGCCGGCTGAATAGTAGGCGCAGAGGTTGTCTGTACCGTTGACGGGACGGATCATTGCCACCGCCTGATTCACGCCGTCGCAGGAGAGTATCGCGCGTTCGACCTCTCCAAGCTCTATGCGCAGTCCGCGCAGCTTTACCTGGTTGTCGCACCTTCCCAATATTACAACGTCGCCCTCGTCTGTCCAGCGGGCGTAGTCGCCTGTTTTATAGATCCTTTCGCCGTTATACAGCATAAAGCTCTTTTCGGTCAGCTCGGGATTATTCAGGTAACCGTCGGCTACTCCGGCGCCGCCGACATACAGCTCGCCGACGATTCCCGGCGGAAGCTGATTTCCGTCAGCGTCAACGATGTATTCTCTGACATTCAGCAGCGGTCTGCCTACGCATACGTCATCGGCGTTTGTCAGCTCCTTGGCGTTGCAGGATACGGTGATCTCGGTCGGACCGTAGGTGTTGAAAATGCGCGCCTTGGTGATCTTTTTTAGGTTTTCAAGCAGCTTTGGAGAGTATTTCTCGCCGCCGCACATAATTATCTTGCACTTAGCCAGCGCTTGTTTGAAGCTGTCGAGCATCATATACTGCTCAATTCGCGAGGGAGTAGCGTTGATTACGTCGCCTCCCGTACGCTCAAACAGCGCGCAGAGCTTGATTGGATCTTTGGTTTCATCCTCGTCGGCGAGCACAAGAGTAAGGCCGTTGCAAAGTGAAGCGGCTGTTTCCTTCAGCGACATATCAAACGAAACCGTGGTGACCGAAACATATACGTTTCCGTCGTTTTTAAGCGCGTAGATATGCGTGTTTTCGGGGAACGGAGCAAGGTAATTCGCAATGCCCGAGTGCCTTATGACAACGCCCTTAGGTCTGCCCGTGGAGCCTGAGGTGTAAATCATATAAGCCGTGTCATCGGGGCTGATATCGACCTGAGGTTTTTCGGTATTGCTGTTTTTGAGCAGCTCCTCTATATCTATCTCGTTGTCAAAGCCGCGCGGAGAATCGGTGAGAATAAATCTTGCGCCGCTGTTTTCAAGGATGTATTTTATTCTGTCGTCGGGGTATTCGGGATCGCACGGTATGTAAGCCGCGCCTGTTTTTAAAATGCCGTAAATCGCAATGATCTGGCGGCTTGTGCGCGGCAGCAGGAACGCCACTCTGTCGCCCTTTTTAACGCCCTTTTCCGTCAGCGCGCTGGCAAGCTTGTTACACTCCGCGTTGAGCTGAGCGTATGTAAAGCTGCCGTCACAGGCGATAAGCGCGGCCTTATCGGGAACAGCCGCCGCCTGCTCCTCAAACAGAGCGTGGTACAGTTTTGTGCCGATCTCGCGTTCTTTGCCGTGCGAAAAAGCGCTTAGTTTTTCTCTGTCCGTTTTTGAGAGCATGCTCAGCGCGCAGAGCTTTTGAGAGCTGTTGCGGATGATCGCTTCGGCAGTGCGCGCAATCGCGCCAGAGATGATGTGAGCCAGCTTTTCGCTGTAGAGCGCCGAGTTGTATTGCAGGTTTACCGCTATCCTGCCTTCGCCTCCGTCTTCTATATGAACGGATAGATTGAATTTAGGCAGAGGATTTGTTATAACGTTTTCAATAATCGTTTCGTCTTCCAAAACGGCGGTTTCGTCAACGCCCAGCTGGCAGGCGTAGTTTATTTTGGAAACAAAGCCGTATCTGTTAAACAGCTTTATGAATGGATATGCGCTGTTTTTCTGAGCCGCGCGTATCGCCGCCGCCGAATCGGAAACAAATTCAAGCGCGGTCCTTTCCGTATCAATAAACGCGTGCAGCGGCAGGCTCTTGACGAACATGCCGAGCGAGTCGATATAACGGATATCCTCTCTGCCGCCCGAGATCATCGAGATATACACATGGCGGTCGGAAGTACAGCGGCTTACCGCGTATTCGGTCGCCGCAAGGAACAGCGCGGCAGGAGTCAGCGAGTTTTCACGGCAGAATGAATCGGCAGCGTTTTTGTCAACGTAAGTGACCGCCTCGCGCAGATCGCCTTCTTCCGCGTTAGCGCTCCGGTCTGCGGTTATGTCGGAAGCGTTTTCAAAGTCCGCAAAAAGCTCTTTGTAGTATTCGAGCGACCGCGTGCCCTGCTCGCTTTGCTCAAGCTTTGCTTCATCGGCTATATAGGTGTAATACGACGCGTCGGTTTCCGGCTCGGTGCCGTTTGTGTAGATATCCGCGAGCCGCTTTATGAACGCGGAAAGCGATAGTCCGTCAAAAATGATATGGTGAGCCTCAAACAGCACAAGCACATATTTTTCCGTGCTGATGATCTAGCAGCGGAACAGCTGACCGCGAGTGAGGTTGAACGGCTTTACAAATTCCGCTTCCTCGGCGGCAGCATCCTCCGAGCGCATTGTCAGTACAGGGATATCGCAGACATAATCGTCCATTTGGCGCTGAACGATTTCCTTTCCGTCAAGAGCGATGACAGAGGTGAGCACGGGATTCGCTTCTATAAGTTTCTCAAGCGCAGCTTTCAGTCTGTCGGCATCCGTCTTTTTTGAAAGCGTATATTTCATCGGAATGTTATATATCAGCGCGTCGGGACGCTTTATGCTGTCGTAATATACGCCCAGCTGTTCCGCGCAGAGCGGGACGTTGTTGATTTGAGCTTTGATGTCCCCGGCAGAGGAAACCGTTTTGCCGTTCAGCATGTCTTCGATTATCATGTTCTCGACCGAAAGCAGAGAGCAGTTGTCGTCCAGCAGGTCGGTAACGCCTGCCTTTACGCCGAAGCCCTCAAACAGCTTTGCGGAAAACATGATAGCGGTCAGCGAGGTAAGTCCGAGAGAAACAAGGCTTTCGGTTATATTTCTGCTCTCAAAGCCCGTGATCTCACTCACCATGGCGCACAGGCGTTCCTCCAAAACATTCAGTGCGTTTTTGCCCTGCTGTTCATCGCCGCTCTGTATCGAGGGCTCGGGCAGCTTGCGCTTGTCGACCTTGCCGTTGGGGTTGAGCGGGATCTTATCTATCTGCATCGTGACCGACGGCACCATATATTTAGGAAGCTCGTCAGCGATAAATGCATTGAGCTTTGGAACGTCGACCGCGGAGTCGGAAACAACATAGGCGACTACCGCCTTGCCTCCGCCCGGCAGATCTTTTGCTATTACTGCCGCGTCTTTGATAGTTTCAAACTCGCGGATACGGCGCTCGATCTCGGTAAGCTCGATACGAAAGCCGCGGATCTTTACCTGTTCGTCCCGTCTGCCTACAAACTGAACATTTCCGTCGGGCAGATAACGGCATACGTCGCCGGTGAGGTACATCCTTTCATAGCCCTCCATGTCGAAGAAGGGATTGGGAATAAACTTTTCGGCGGTCAGATCTTCGCGGTTGAGATAACCTCTTGTTACGGGATAACCCGAGATGACAAGCTCGCCTACCGCGCCCGCGGGCAGCAAACGGTTCTGCTTGTCTACTATATAAATATCGCAGTTGCCAAAGGACTTTCCTATAGGCACGGATGTGTATTCCTTGTCAAGCACATAATCTGTAACGTAAATGGTGCATTCGGTGGGGCCGTAGGTGTTGGCAAAGGTGAAATGCGGCGGCGGACATGGCACAAGCTTTTCGCCGCCGACCGTAAAGACCTTCATATACGGACTGTCGGGATAGGCGGTTATATACTGTCTGCCGAGCTGTGTGGTGCAGTCCATCATTGTGATTTTATTGCCCAGCACAAATTCGTTCAGACCGGGCAGATCAAGCCTTGTTTCCTCTGGAACTATATACACAGCCGCGCCTGCCGTGAGAGCCGGATATAGATCCTGCATCGAAGCGTCAAAGCCGAACGCGCCGTAGGCGGCAAAGCGGTCTTTTTCGGATATATCGAACCGCTCGCAGAACGCAAGACAGAAGTTGACAAGATTGCGGTGCTCCAGCATGCAGCCCTTGGGCTTGCCCGTCGAGCCCGAGGTGTAGATAAGCGCGAACAGAGAGTCTGCTTTCGGCGCGGTGAGCTCAATATCGCTGTCGTCGGAAAGATCATATATCTCATTGGCGGAAAGGATAACGCCGTTCCAGCCGCCGATTATAGGCGCAAGCTCGTCGTCGGCGATGACTACGGGAGCCTTTGAGTCCTCTAGCATATACATGAGCCTATCCTGAGGATAGTTGCTGTCGAGCGGCTGACAGCCGCCTCCGGCTTTCAAAACAGCGAGGGTGCATATCGGGAACAGCTCGCAGCGCTTCACCATTATACCAACCGGAACCTCATTGGTCACGCCGTTTTTGGCGAGCAGCTTGGCCAGGTTCTCGGAATAGCGGTCAAGCTGAGCGTATGTCAAAGTTTTTTCTTTAAAACCTATAGCCGTATTATCGGGGTGGAGCCGAGCCTGTCTGCGGAACAAATCAACAAGGGTAAGCGTGCGGTCAAACTCAAGCCGGTTGTCGTTAGCCGCGCGGTAAAAAGCTTTTTCTCTGTCTTTGCAGAAGGTTATTTGACTAAGCGAACCGTTTTCCAGCAGTCCTTCTACGATGTTCAGGTAAAGATGAGCAAAGTTCTCGATCGTTTCCCTGTTATACAAATCTGCGCGGTACTCAAACAAAAGCGTGTAGTCGTTTCCTTTTTTCAGCACATCGAGCGAAAGCTTTGACATAGCGTAGCCGGATTTATGGATATGATATGGTACAAAGCTGCCGTCGATAGTTACGCCGTTGAGCATTTCTCCCTGATAGACAAAGAGAATGTCGGAGTTGACCTCGTATTCGTTGGCAAGCTGTACTATGGAAACAAGGTCGTGGCTCAGGCTGTCAAACAAAAGCTGCTGAACCTCAGCAAGATATGATGCGGTCGGTTTGGTTTCGTCGATGTTTATGCATAATGGCAGAGTATGCACAAGCATTCCGTAGGTGTTTTGCAGCTCCGGGATATGCCTGCCGTTTTCAACGGTGCAGAACAGCGACTGCTCCAAACCGCCCTGTTTGGCAAGCGCATAGGCGAACGCGCCGAGAAACAGTGTGTTTTCGGTGATCTTCATGTGCCTGCATTTTTCGGGAATGTCCGAAGCCGCCATGGCTTCGCTGAGCTCAAAGGTCAGGTGCGCTCCCGTAAACTCGGGAGGATCGTCGATCTGGTCGGGGATGATATTGGAGTCGGTCTCAACGCCCGCCAGCATTTTTTCGTAAAACGCCCTGCACTCATCAAAATGACTGCTTTGTTTCAGCTTTTGCTCATAGGAGCTGAGCATAAAACCGTTGACTTCCTCAGTATCGGGTGCTTCTCCGGTCAGTATTTTTGCAAGGTTTCGGGTGAATAAAGAGGTGGAGGTGCCGTCGGTAATGAGGTGATGTACGTCGTTGAAGAAATAGAGTCCGCCGGAAGTGATATATATTTTAAAGCGGAAAAGAGGTCCGTTCTCGAAATCGAACGGCTTAACAAAGCTTTTGCAAAGCTTGTCGGCGTCGGTTTCGCCGGTAGATTCGATGTCAACTCGGATATCCATATCCTTGACGGGAACCACGCAGGGAACGCCGTCGGTCAGCCGCACGCATACCTTCATAAACGGGTAGAGCTCTGCGGTTTCCTTTACTGCGCGCGCAAGATGTTCCGCACTTATGCCGAGCGAATCGTGGAAAAACATCGAGGCGGGGTTGTTGTATTCAAGGCTCTGAGGCTCCCTTATATTCGCAAGGTAGATACCAAGCTGAGCGTCAGTCAGGGGATAGGCGGACTTTTCCTCATACTCAAAAAAAATCTGTTTGCCGCTTCCCGAGCTTTCGGCTATCGCCTTCGGAGTTCTCAGTGAGAAGATCTGCGACGATGAAAGCCCAAAGCTTTTCAACTCCTCCTGAAGCATAACGACCTTTATCGAGTCGCCGCCGAGCGAGAAGAAATCGTCGTTCAGTCACACTCTGTCCACCTTCAGCAGCTTCTCAAACGCGGCGCAGACCTGCTTTTCGCTCTCGGTAACTGGCGCCTCATACTCGCTGCGGAACTGCGAGGCTTCGGGTTCCTTAAGCGCCTTTCGGTCAAGCTTGCCGTTGGGGGTAAGAGGGAATTCATTTATCCGGACAAGGAAGCGCGGAACCATATACGGAGGGAATTTTTTCAGCAGGCTTTTGCGGATATCGGCGTCGGATATCTCGCTGTCGGAAGTAAAGTAGCCGCATATATATGTCTGGCCGTTATCGTCGGTGAACGCCTTGACGACAGCGGTTTTGATACCTTTTATCTTACCCAACTGTATCTCTACCTCGCCCATCTCGACGCGCTGGCCGTTTATCTTGACCATCCAGTCCTTGCGGTTGACGTAAACGATGCTGCCGTCGGGCAGACGTTTGCAGATATCGCGCGTATGGAGCAGGCGCTTATCGGTTTCGTCCGTTGAATAGGGATTATCCGTAAACACCTCCGCGGTCAGCTGAGGAAGATTGATATATCCGCGAGCCATTGTGCCCGCTATGCATAGCTCGCCTTCCTCGCCGTCGGGTACCTGCCTGCCCTCGTCGTCGAGCAGCAGCGCCTTAAAGCCGCTCAGCGGTCTGCCGATAGGAGTGTTGTCGTATGCTTTATCGATCTCAAAGGTCATTGCGATACTCAGCAGTTCGCTGAGTCCGTAGGCGTTTTTGATATGCGCGTAAGGGCTGAAGATACCGCTGATGCGCTCGCCGCCCGAATTGATGAGCTTAAGAGTGCTCTCCCTTACCGGAAGCTGTTTGAGCATTTGAGGGCTGATAACGGAGGCTGTGATCCCGTGCTTGTCGATATATTCGTCAATAAACAGAATATCCTTTCGCTGCTCCTCGGTAAGGATGTGTATCTCGGCGCCTGCCCAAAGCGAGGTGAGGATATCGTGTGAGGAAATCGCAAAGTTGAAGGGCGTCACGCTCATTTCGATATCGTCAGCCGTTGCGCCGATCTCCAGCTGGCGCACAATGGTGTTTGTAAATGACCAGTGATCGTGAATTATACCCTTTGGGTTTCCGGTGGAGCCTGAGGTGTAAATAGCTATCGCCGCGTCCTCCATATTGATCTCAGGAAACTCCGACAGTATCTTTTCGCTTTCAATATCATCCAAAAAGCCGTCGTCGATCGCAAAATCAGCGCTGCTGTCCTTGATTATAAATGCGACTCTGTCCTTGGGATATTCCGTGGAAAGCGGAGAATAGGCAGCTCCTGCCCGAAGGATGCCGATAATAGCGGCTATGTACATGGAGCCGCGTTCCAAAACTATAGGATAGATCTTTTCTTTTTTTGCCCCTCTGCGAAGCAAACGCGAGGCGATTTTTGCGCTCAGCTGTTCAAGCTGCGCGTAGGTCATCTTTTTTTGCTGCAAACCAGAGCGGTTTTCTGAGGATTTGACGCCGCTGTTTGCAAAAAACGTTCAATAAAATTCTGCATATTATCTCCTGCCGCCGTTTTTTTGCCCCTTTGTTTACGGCAGCCTGCCGAAGGCATGGGACATCTCGTTACCTAAGCTGATAGTATTATTCTATAAAATTTATCGGTGATAGTCAATATTTTTATTCACTATTTTATGAAATGAATGACTTTGTTTTTGTGCTGTTCCGATAAAACGACTGCTGTGTTTCGGCTTCGGCTTATCTTTTGTGAATTTTTACTAAATTATCACAGCGTTATTTTGCATTTACAACAATAGTATTATCTTGCTTTTTGTGGTATGATATACTTTATCATATTTATTGCAAGGTGGATTATGAAAAAAATAAAGATCATTATCGCGGTTATCATTTCGGCGATCCTCTGTCTGCAAACGCAGACTGCTTTTGCCGTGACCGAATACAGCGACGGCGTTTATACATTTGCAAAAACAGAGCACGGCAGCGCTCTTATCACCGACTGCGCCCTTACGGAAGAAACAGTCAGTATACCCGAATTCGTTCTGGGGTATCCCGTGACCGGGATCGGTGATTACGCATTTTTTTCAAACAGCTATGTAAAAGAGGTTACGCTGCCGCCCGGCGCGGCTTCGATAGGCGAATACGCTTTTGCCGGCAACAATGACCTTGAGTATGTCACCATTCCGCGCTGGTGCGATAACATAGCCGAAAACGCTTTCTGGCACAGCCCGAACGTCACGATAAAGTGCTTTTATGGTTCCGGGGCGTATGAATTCGCTGCTGAAAAAGGGATCAATTGCGAATTGCTTGATATAGTTCCGGGAGACGCAGACAATGACGGAACTATAAGCATCAACGACGTCACGGCTATTCAGTGCCATTTGGCGGGAATCGAAGAATTGACGGGTATCGGCGCCTTGAACGCCGACACCGACGGAAGCGGCGCGGTAGATATCAACGACGCAACACATCTGCAAAGGTATCTTGCGGAATTTGACGTAGCGCTTGGAAAGCAAGCCGAGTGACTCATATTACCCTAACAACAAACGGGGCTGTCGTATTAAGTAAAAATCGCTTGATGCGGCAGCCCCGCTTATTACGCAATTGACATTGACGGCGGTTTTTTGTAGAATAATGATCGGAATAACATGTCGGGAGTGGTGAACATGGCACGAAAATACAGTTCCTCTGAGGTAAAAGCTCTGCTTGGAAAGCATCGGGAGCTTTACGCGCGGTTCGGGCAGCTTGACGCCCTTGCGCAGCGTAGCCGCGGAGAAATACAGGCGGCAGCCTCAAAAATCACAGCCCAAAGCACGGCTGAGCTTTTGGAGACCGTTGACGTCGACGAGCTGAGCCGCCGAAAAAAGGGTATCCGCGTAAAGTCGCTTCACGACGCGGGCTTTAACACTATCGCGGATATTCTTAGGGCTAACCCTATGCAGATCTCCGCAATCAACGGTATCAGTCCCGAGGGCGCAAAGGAGATCAAAAGCATAGCCGTATCTATAGCCAATACCGCTCAAAGGAGCGCTAAGATCCGCCTGAGCGCCGACAGCAAAAACGACGCTTCTACCGCGCTTGTTACCGCGCTGTTTAAGTACAAAAGGCTGCTGCCCGCGATCAATACCTCTGCCGGGTTCCGCTCCTGTTATGACAGTACGCTGACAAAGGCGGTATCCGACGCAAAGCCCGCTACGGGAGGTCTGCGCTGGGCGTTCTCGTCATCGTCAAAAAAGCAGGCGGCCGACGCAGCCTGTGCCGAGCTCAGTCAGATTTTGTCCGACGCCAACCTTGCGCCCTTAAACGAGTCGCTCAATGTGCTCAGACAGCAATTCGCCTATGTTTCGGCAAAGAACGCCTGGGACGATTTCACGCGCGACAGCATAACATATATCAATATATTAGAAAGCATCGAGCCCGAGGCGGTCGGTTCGGGCGAGGATATCTACGGCTTGCCCGAGGAGCTTGCCGAATCGGTTGCCGCGGTAGAGCTTGACCTTACGGGGCTTAAGTGCAGCCTGCGCCGCTATCAGGAATGGGGCGTAAAATACGCTGTTTCGCAGCGCAGGGTTCTGCTGGGCGACGAAATGGGACTGGGCAAAACCGTTCAGGCTATCGCCGCAATGGTTCACCTGCGCAACGGCGGAGCGACGCATTTCGCGGTCGTTTGCCCGGCTTCGGTGCTTACCAACTGGTGCCGCGAAGTCGAAAAGCACAGCGACCTGGGCGTTGTAAGGGTTCACGGCAGCGGAAAAACCGCCGCGCTTCAAAAGTGGCTTGCAGAGGGCGGAGTAGCTGTTACGACATATGAGACGACCTCTGTATTTGAGCTTGATGACAGCTTCCGCGTCACCATGCTGACGGTCGACGAGGCTCACTATATCAAGAACCCGTCAGCGCAGCGCACCGTTAACGTAAAACGGCTTTGCGCTCACGCGGACAGGCTGTTGTTTATGACGGGTACGGCGCTTGAAAACAAGGTGGAGGAAATGGCGGTGCTTATAAATATTCTGAACAGCTCGGTCGCAAAGCAGATACAGCCGCTGCTGTCCATTTCGTCCGCGCCGCAGTTCCGCGAGGCTGTAGCGCCCGTGTATTACCGCCGCAAGCGCGAGGACGTCCTCACCGAGCTGCCCGAGCTTGTTGAAAGCCTTGAGTGGTGCGACCTGCTGCCGGAGGAAAAGAAGGTTTACCGCGAGGCTATCAATGAGCAGAACTTCATGGCGGCGCGCAGAGTGTCGTGGCATGTTGATGACCTTGAAAAATCCTCAAAGGCGAAAAGGCTTCTTGAAATCGTTGAGGACGCGCGCGAGCAGGATCGCAAGGTGCTTATATTCTCATTTTTCCTTGACACCGTCGGAAAAATCGCCGCAATGCTGGGCGAAAGCTGCATGGAGCCTATCACGGGCTCGGTAAGTCCCGCGCGCCGTCAGCAGATCATCGACGAATTTGACAAAGCGCCCGCGGGCACGTCGCTTATAGCGCAGATCCAGTCCGGAGGCACGGGGCTCAATATCCAAAGCGCCTCGGTAGTTATCATGTGCGAGCCGCAGCTTAAGCCGTCGATCGAGAACCAGGCTATCTCACGCGCTTACCGAATGGGGCAGGCGCGCTCGGTGCTTGTTTACCGCCTGTTGTGCGACGATACTATCGACGAGCGGATAATGGACATTCTAAAGCAAAAGCAAAAGGAATTTGACGCGTTTGCCGACGAGTCAAAGGCCGCCGACGATACTCTGGAGCTCGACAAGGCTTCCATCGCCGGTATCATGAAGGCGGAGCAGCAGGCTTTGGCGGCCGCCGAATGATCAATAACAAACGCCTGTCGTGCAGGGCATTGCGCGGCAGGCGTTCAAATCATCTTTTTATCTCACCGTTGGCGAATTTTGCGTAAATATCCTCGGGAATCATCACCGAGCAGATCTCCTTGTGCAGGCTATCGCTTATTGTAAACGATCCGGCGTACTCGGCGCCGGCTTTTTTAAGCGAAGCCAGGCGCGGGCTGACAAAATCGGCTGCCTGAGGGATATTGAACATCGGGCTTTCGGGAACGGTTATCACGGTGCTGTTTACGGGGAATTTAAGCTCGAACTGCTTTACCGCGCCCTCAAAGTTATGTTTGGAGTTGGGGTATCCGCAGCCGCAGATCATAACATATCTAAGCTGAGAAAGGTCGCGGTAAGTGTTGTGGCCGTATTTGCCGTCGCTGTCGCGCTGCATTCTCCATGAGGAGAGCGGCATCAAGCGGTCGACAAGGTTCTTGAGCGGAGCGGGCATCCCGTAAGAGTGCAGAGGAAAGCTGAAAATAATAACGTCCGATGAAACGAACTCGGCCAGGATATCCGTCATATCGTCGTCGATAACGCACCTGCCGCCGTTGTGTTTGCAGGCAAAGCAGCCGGTGCAGTAGCCTATCTGCCTGTCGATCACATTTATGACCTCGGCGTCGTTTTTGCGCGCTCTGTTCATTCCGTCGATAAAGGCGCGGGTAATGTGCATGGTGTCGCTCTTTGAGCTTTTAGGGCTTCCGTTCAGTACTAAAATCTTCATTTTTCCTCCTCAATAAGCCAAAACACTGTAAATATTTTTCCTTTTGCAATAATTATTCCTCTAAATAGGGCAAAAGTCAATATATAAAACGAAGAATATTTAAAAAATCTCGTAATAATGTACAATAAGCTCTTGACAAATCTTACAATTTGTAAGATAATGATGATGAAAATGTGTTTGTTTATTTGTATGACTTCGCAAAGAAATCAGTGTCTGATATTTTTAAAATACGTGGTCAGCAGGCATCACCAAATCAAACAGCACAACAAAGAACTTTTTAAAAAGGCGTACAACAAATTTTAACAGGAGGAAATTATGATTAAAAAAATAAAACGGCCATTAAGTATACTGCTTGTATTTTTAATGGTAGTCAGCGTATTTGCTATCGTGCCTTTGACAGTAAGCGCTGAGGAGGACGTATGGACATTCGAGCTCGGCAGCAATTTCAACGGCAGTTGGCAAAATGAAGAGTTAACACCTTCGACAGATTTTGTGAAGACTCTTCCGGCAGGCGAATATGAATTTGAAGTTGTTGCTTATTTGAACGGTAATTTTAATGCCTACCGCGGAAACAGTTTGGCAGGACAACTTACAGATACCTATTCTGCTAGCATGTCCGATAACGGCGGACATTCTTCCTTTAAGGCAACAGGCGGAAACTACACAATGAACTTCGATGCAGGTACCGGCGTTTTCACTATAACCCCGATTTATATTGCAAAAGTCGGCGATACACCTTATAAAACATTCGAAGAGGCAGTTGCAGCGGCTGTTGACGGCGACACAATCACCCTGCTTGCTAACTGCGCCGGCAACGGCATTATTGCTCCGCAGGGCAAATTTGCTACCGGTCTGACCGTAGATTTCGGCGGTCACACCTACACAGTAGACGGCAAACTGGTTGGTTCTACCGGCACAGAGACTCAGGCGTTCCAGCTTTTGAAGGACAACAATATCACCTTCAAGAACGGAACCATCTACTCCGAAAAGGCAAAGTTCCTTGTTCAGAACTACAGCAATCTGACTCTGGAAGGCATGACCCTGACCCTTAACAATCCTAACTATGCTTATGGTTACACACTGTCCAATAACAACGGCAACGTTGTTATCGATGGCACTACCATCAATGCTAACCCCGCAGGTAAATTCGCGTTTGACGTTTGCCGTTATGCAAGCTATCCGTCAGTAAACGTAACCGTTACCGGCGACAGCAAGATCAACGGCGACGTTGAGATTTCTGCTTCCGGCAGCGACGCGAAGGACGGCTTCTCCCTGACGCTGACAAGCGGCGAAATGACCGGCAACATCGTTGTTGACCCGACTGCTGAGGTAGCTATGGCTAACACTCCTGCAAAAGCCAAAGTCACCAAGGCTGATACCTTCACTAAGGCTGCTCCCGCAGACTTTGAGTGGGTAGACAACGGCGACGGCACAAGCTCACTGAAAGCGATTGAGTATGTTGCTCAGATTGGCAACACCAAGTACAGAACCCTCGAGGCTGCGTTTGCAGCTGCTGAGGACAGCGACACAATCACCCTGCTTGCTAACTGCGCGGGCAACGGTATCAAGGCTCCTCAGGGCAAGTTTGGCACCACAGGTCTTACTGTTGACTTTGATGGACACACTTACACTGTAGACGGCGAGACAGTCGGTTCAACCGGTACAGAGACAAACGGCTTCCAGCTCCTTATGGGCAACAAGATCACCTTTGAGAACGGAACCATTACATCCGAAGTGGCAAAGATGCTGATTCAAAACTACAGCAATCTGACCCTGGAAGGTATGGTACTGGAGATGAAGAATACTTCATATGCCACTGCCTATACCCTTTCCAACAATAACGGCAATGTGGTGATCCG
>CAZVSQ010000018.1:0-16362 GCA_964629925.1 uncultured Ruminococcus sp. | reverse complement strand
TACTCCGCTGATTTGTATTATATCACACTTTATTTGCAACTTGGCGTTATAATGGTACTGGTTCGGTTGTTGATAAAATAAAAAATTACAGCGGCAAGAATAAACCGCTGTAACAAAAGATGTTATTGATTTGCTTTTGGGTTGTAATCAAGATGAAAAATAGATGTGATGATGTTCAATAAAAGATGATTTGGTCTTGTTTCGCTTACAAATAGTATGATATAATAAGCTCACAGAATGGTACCATTTTGAAAAGTACCACTTTCAAAGGATTTTTGTTTCTTTTTCCTCTTGGAAAAACAGAGAGTACCACGAAAGTACCATTTGAAAAGATGTTCTAAAATCAGAAAAAAGGAGCGGGATTTCTCCCGCTCCTTAAAAACGCAGTATTTATGCTTTCTTATCGCGCTCAAAGGTAATATAGAGCCGATTCGGATCACTTGTTGCACACGTAGATTTTACAGTCCAGCCAAAAGCAGCGTATTTATTCATCAATGCTGTTGCTTGTGCGGCTTGTTGTATTCCGCTGATTGCTTCTACTCGGTATTCTTTCATGGCAGATTATCCAAAGTAGCGTTTCAGCAGTCCCTTAAAGCCCGCGCCGTGTCTGGCTTCGTCCTTTGCCATTTCGTGGACGGTGTCGTGGATAGCGTCAAGGTTAGCCGCCTTTGCTCTCTTAGCAAGGTCAAATTTGCCCTCGCACGCGCCTGCCTCTGCGTCGGCGCGCATTTTCAGGTTCTTTTCGGTGCTGTCGGTCAGAACCTCGCCCAGAAGCTCCGCAAAACGTGAAGCGTGGTCGGCTTCCTCAAAAGCGTATCTCTTGAAAGCCTCGGCGATTTCGGGATAGCCCTCTCTGTCGGCAACTCTTGCCATAGCAAGATACATACCAACCTCGCTGCAATCTCCCTCAAAGTTAGCTCTTAAGTCATTGATGATGTCCTCGCTTACGCCGTCGGCTCTGCCTTCGCCAAGCTTGTGAACGGTCGCGTACTCGGCTTCCTCTTCCATAAGCTTAAACTTGGAAGCGGGCTGCTTGCAAACGGGGCACTGCTCGGGTGGCTGGTCTCCCTCGTGAACATAACCGCATACTGTACAATACCATTTCATAATTCATTACTCCTTCTTGATAGAATTTATATAAAAACTTTATATATTTTGTTTATTTTATCATATAATGCGTTAAAAATAATTGCGATAAAGAATAATAACACATTTTCTCCCTCAGCATATCATATAACGAAAACAGGAGGGATCTTATGCCGAAAATTTATCTCAGTCCATCGGTTCAGGAATTTAATCATTACATCGACGGCGGCAACGAGGAGTATTATATGTACCTTATCGCCGACGCAATGGAACCGTATCTGCGCGCCAATAATATCGACTTTGACCGCAATCAGCCGGAAATGACTTTGGCTCAGGTTATAAACGACTCAAACGCGCAGAATTACGATTTGCACCTCGCGATCCACAGCAACGCCTCGCCCGAATCCTCGGCAGGGAAGAACACCGGCGCGGAAATCTACTATTACCCTTCAAGCGTAAAGGGAAAGCAGTTTGCCGAGACCATAGCCAACAACTACAAAAGCGTTTACCGCGAGCCGGGAAACGTAAGGATCATCCCGAGCGGCAGCCTTGCTGAGCTTCGCCGCACAAAAGCGCCGGCTGTGCTTATCGAGGTGGGCTATCACGACAACAGGCAGGAGGCTCAGTGGATACGCGACAACATCGACAACATTGCGCGCAGCCTCGCAAAATCCGTGACCGAATACTTCAATCAAGAGTTTAAAGAACCTTAATATGACTGTTGCGTTTTAAAACAAATTATATTATAATAAAACAAAGGATGTGATTTTATGACAAATGAAATGAAAAACAGCGTGGAAACCGCGCTTAAAAACCTAAAGCGCAATAAAATGGAAGCCTATTACGTCGATACAAAGGAGGACGCGCAGAAGCTTGTCCGCACCCTGATAAACAAGGGCGACACCCTGTCCTGCGGCGGCTCCGTCACCCTTAAGCAGACGGGCATTTACGATATTATAAGCTCTTCCGATTACAACTTTCTTGACCGCAGCGCGTGCGAAACTCCCGAGCAGGTCGAGGAGGTCTACCGCAAGACATTCGGCGCTGACGCGTTTTTCACCAGTGCCAACGCCGTAACCGAAAACGGCGAGCTGTATAACGTGGACGGCAACTCAAACCGTGTGGCGGCTATTCTTTACGGTCCCAAAAGCGTTATCTGCGTTTGCGGCATCAATAAGCTTGTTAAGAATATCGGCGAGGCTATAACCAGAGTAAAGACAAAGGCGGCTGCGCCAAATACCGTGCGCCTCGGTATAGAGACACCCTGCGCAAAAACGGGCGAGTGCGTGTCGCTGAAAAAAGGCGACCCGGAGATGTGCGAGGGCTGTCACGGCGACGGAAGGATATGCTGCAACTATGTAGTTTGCGCTCAGCAGCGACATGTAAACAGAATCAAAGTTATCATCATCGGCGAGGAATACGGTTATTGATAAAACTTAAGGGGGCTGACTTTACGCCAACCCCCTTATTGATCAGTCTTTCGCGGTGTTCTTATTTTTGTTCTGCGAGTTTTTTGTGTTTTTGCAATCCTGTGTATGCTTGCAGTCCTGAGTGTTCTTGCAGTCGTTTGTCTGATTCTTGTTGCTCACGGTAACACCTCCAATCCGTTACAAAACTATTATTGACACAAATTTTGGAAATATACCATCATGGATAAATTTTTAAACAGAATGAAAACGCTGCTCGGCGGCGAATACGGCGAGTTCCTGCGGTATTACAACGGCGACAACTTCCGAGGACTGCGCGTTAATACGCTCAAATGCTCCGCGGACAGGCTGAAGGATTCGCTCGGCTTTGAGCTAAAGCCCACGCCGTTTTGCAAAGTAGGGTTCTATATTCCGCCCGAGGTGGAGTCGCTCGGCAACCATCCGCTCCATCACGCGGGCGCGTTTTACATTCAGGAGCCGTCGGCGGCCTCGGCTGTCGAGATGCTCGGCGTTGAGCGCGGCGACTTTGTCCTTGACCTCTGCGCCGCTCCGGGAGGAAAAAGCACTCAAATAGGCGCCAAGCTTGGCGGTACAGGGCTTTTGTGGAGCAACGAGATAGTAAGAAGCCGAGCTAATATTCTTTTATCGAATATTGAACGAATGGGAATATATAACGCCGTGGTGACGAACAGCCACCCCGAACAGCTCTGTCAAAGCCTTGCGGGGCAGTTTGACAGGGTGCTTGTCGACGCTCCGTGCAGCGGAGAGGGAATGTTCCGCAAAAACTCCGCAGCTCAGACCGAGTGGAGCGAGGAGCATGTTAAGAGCTGCGCCGAGAGGCAGCTTCATATCTTAAACAGCGCAAAGCTCGCGCTTAAGCCCGGCGGCGTTATGGTTTACTCGACCTGCACCTTCTCGCCCGAGGAAAACGAGGGCGTTATAACTCGCTTTTTAGAGGAGAACCCCGATTTTTCGCTCGAGGATGCGGGCGTTGATTTCGGCAGACCGTCAATGGAATATGCCCGACGCATTTTTCCCATGGACGGCGGCGAGGGTCACTTTGCTGCAAGGCTCAGAAAAAGCGGCGTGCTTGTTAGGACAAGCTGTGAAGAAAAGAACACGGCAGCGGTCAATAAAGAGGCTTTTGAGTTTTACGACAGTCTGTTTGTCAACCGCCCCTTCGGCGAAAACCTGATCATAAAAAACAATAAAATTATAATTCTACCAAAGAATTATATTGAGATAAAAGGCTTGCCCGTACTCCGCGCCGGAATAATCCTCGGCGAAATCGTCAAAAACAGGATCGAGCCGCACCACAGCGCGTTTATGGCGGCAAAGCCCTCTGAATGTAAGCGATGCGTTGAGCTTTCCTCCGACAGCGCCGGGATAAAAGCCTTCCTTCACGGCGAGGAAATCTCTGTTCCCGCCGACTTGAAGGGCTACGCGGCTGTCTGTGCCGACGGCGTGACCTGCGGCTTCGGCAAGGCGTCGGGCGGCAGACTGAAAAACAAATACCCGAAAGGGCTGAGGACTTTAAAATGAAAAGACTTTCCGACATCGGTACAATAAAAGAGATACTATCAAAGCACGGCTTCACGTTTTCAAAGGCGCTGGGGCAGAATTTTCTTGTCAATCCGTCGGTCTGTCCGCGCATGGCTGAGCTTTCGGGCGCTGGCAGGGGAGTAGGCGTAATCGAGGTCGGCCCCGGGATAGGAGTGCTGACAAACGAGCTGTGCAGGCTTGCCGACAAGGTCGTGGCAATAGAGCTTGACAAGCGGCTGCTGCCTGTCTTGGGTGAAACCTTAGCCGAGTATGACAACGTAAAAATCGTAAACGCCGATGTGCTTGAGCTTGACCTGCATACGCTTATAGCCGAGGAATTTCGGGGAATGGAGGTCGTGGTGTGCGCCAATCTGCCGTACTACATAACCTCGCCCGTAATAATGAAGCTTCTCGAGGACAGGCTGCCCATATCCTCCGTAACCGTAATGGTGCAGAAGGAGGCGGCTCAGCGTATCTGCGCCAAGGTCGGTTCGCGCGAAAGCGGAGCTGTGACTGTGTCGGTGAATTATTACGCCGAGCCCGAGCTTCTGTTCGGGGTAAGCGCCGGTTCGTTCATGCCCGCTCCAAAGGTCGATTCCGCAGTGCTCAGGCTCAATATTCGCAAAGAGCCGCCCGTAAAAACGGATGAAGCGGCGTTTTTCAAGGTGATAAAGGCGGCGTTCTCGCAGCGCCGAAAAGTGCTATCAAACTCTCTCAGCGCAGGACTGGGTATCGACAAGGCTAAGGCGTCGCTTATACTTGAAAAAGCAGGCGTAGCGGCTAACGCCCGCGCCGAACAGCTCAGCCTTGAGGATTTCGCGGCAATAGCAAATCAGCTTAACGGAGGTAAAGCAAAATGAAAGCACCAAAAATGAATATCTTATATAAAATCGGCTTTATACTTATGTTTGTCTGCCTTGCGCTGTTTATCGCCTCGGTCGTTGTGATCCTGGTTGTTGAATAAAGAACCGCGGGAGTGCTCATGGCGGTGGCAGGCGTGTTTCTTTGCCTTATCGCCATTATACTTACAATGTTCAGCAAGCCGAAAAAGCCGAAAAAACCCAAATACAGATTTGACGATAATTCTATTGTAGAAATAAATACTGTTGAAATGACATCAAACGATGTAATCGATGAGGAGGAAGAAGATGGCTGACTGGTATCAAAAATCAAGCTCCGAAGTCCTTGAGGCTATGCAAGTCACAACGGACGGACACTCGCGCCGAAAAGCGGACGAGCTCCTTTTAAAGCACGGTGAAAACGCGCTTGCCGAAGGAAAAAAGAAAACCGCGCTAATGGTCTTTTTAAGCCAGTTTGCGGACTTGCTTGTGATCATCCTCATTGCCGCCGCGATCATCTCGATGTTCTCGGGCAATATTGAAAGCACGATCGTTATTTTTGCTGTAATAATAATGAACGCCATTCTCGGCACGGTGCAGCATATCAAGGCGGAAAAATCCTTGGAGAGCCTTAAATCGCTTTCGTCGCCCTCGGCAAAGGTGATACGCGACGGACAGAAAATCGAGATCGACTCCAAGAAAATTGTCCCCGGCGATATAGTTATTCTCGAAGCGGGCGATATGGTCGTAGCCGACGGAAGGATAATCCACAACTATTCGCTCCAGGTGAACGAAAGCTCGCTTACGGGCGAATCGACCAATATCGACAAAACCGAGGCTCCCATACAGGGCGAAACGCCGCTGGGCGACCGCACAAACATGGTGTTCTCGGGCAGCCTTGTCACCTACGGCAGGGCAATGGTGGTCGTTACCGAAACCGCCATGGACACCGAAATAGGCAAAATAGCCGCGCTTATGAACTCCGCAAAGGAGAAGAAAACGCCTCTGCAGCAGAGCCTCGACCAGTTTTCGGCGCGTCTGGCTATTATCATCATGGCTATCTGCGCCCTTGTATTTGTGCTTTCAATGTGGCAGGGCGGCTGGAAGGGCGAGGCTGTTTTGGACTCGCTTATGTACGCCGTAGCCCTCGCGGTCGCCGCTATTCCCGAGGCGCTTGGTTCTATAGTCACTATAGTTCAGGCTCTGGGAACCCGTAAAATGGCAAACGAAAACGCCGTTATCAAAGATCTAAAGGCAGTTGAAAGCCTTGGCTGCGTGTCGGTGATCTGCTCCGATAAAACGGGCACGCTAACGCAGAATAAAATGACGGTTCAAACAATATATATCAACGGTGAAAGCATCCGCGAGGAGCAGCTTGACCTCTCCGACGCCGCTCACCGTCAGCTCCTTTACGGAATGATACTCAACAACGACTCAAGCATTGTTGACGGCAAGGGGCTTGGCGATCCCACCGAGTACGCGCTTATTGAGTCCTCACGCCATCTCGGCATTGACGAGAATGTAATACGCGACGTAATAAACCGCGAGGAGGAGGTACCGTTTGACTCCGACCGCAAAATGATGTCCACTAAGTACACTCTCCACGGTGTTTCGCATATTCTTACAAAGGGCGCGCTCGACTCGATCCTCGACCGATGTGTAAGCATAACAACAAAGGACGGAGTCCGCGCTATAACCGAGGACGACAGACGGGCTATAATCGATCAGAATCGATCGTATTCCGAGCAAGGTCTGCGAGTCCTTGCGTTTGCTTATAAGGAGAGCACCGAAAAGCTCAGCGTTGAAACAGAGAACGAGTATACCTTTGTCGGTCTGGTGTCGATGATAGACCCGCCGCGCGAGGAGAGCCGTCAGGCGGTTGCCGACGCTATCCGAGCCGGAATCAAGCCTATAATGATCACGGGCGACCACAAGGTAACCGCTTCCGCTATCGCAAAGCAAATAGGCATAATGCGCGAGGGCGACATTGCGCTTACAGGCATGGAGCTTGACGCTATGGGCGACAGCGAGCTGGACGAAAAGCTGCCGCGTATTTCGGTATACGCCCGCGTTTCGCCCGAAAACAAAATCCGCATCGTCGAGGCTTGGCAGCGCAGGGGCAACATCGTTTCCATGACAGGCGACGGCGTAAACGACGCTCCTGCCCTTAAAAAAGCCGACATCGGCGTCGCTATGGGCATTACGGGCACCGAGGTTTCAAAGGACGCCGCCTCAATGATTTTGCAGGACGACAACTTTGCTACTATCATCAAGGCGGTGGCTAACGGAAGAAGCGTTTACCGCAATATCAGAAACGCTATACTGTTCCTGCTTTCGGGCAATATGGCGGCGATCATTACGGTGCTGTTTACATCCCTCGGAGCAATGCCGGTTCCGTTTATGCCGGTTCATCTGCTGTTTATAAATCTTCTCACCGATTCGCTTCCGGCTATCGCTATCGGCATGGAGCCGCCCGAGGACGGTCTGCTATCCGAAAAGCCCAGGGATCCCAAGGCGGGGATACTCACAAAGGATTTCACCACGCTTATGTTCGCTCAGGGCGCGCTGATTGCGGCTTCGGTAATTACGGCGTTTTTCGCGGGACTGTTTACAAGCGCTGCGGTCGCAAGCACAATGGCTTTTGCTGTTTTGACTCTCGCAAGGCTCTTCCACGGCTTTAACTGCCGCGGCAAAAAGTCGATTTTCAAGCTCGGACTGACGTCAAACCTCGCAAGCGTAGGCGCGTTTTTCGCGGGAGTTCTGCTGCTTTCGCTTGTTCTGTTCATACCCTCGCTTCATCCGCTGTTCTGCGTTGCGGATATCACGGGCATGCAGACGCTTATGATCCTTGTCCTTGCGATCGCTCCGACAATTATAATCCAGCTTATCAAAGTGATAAGGGACTTAAAAAATAAAGCTTGACACATAGGATTTAAAATTCTATAATAGAAGAAATAAACAAGGGGGAAACGCTATGAATATTTGGCACGACATTTCACCGAAACGCATCACACCCGAGGATTTTTACGCTGTTATCGAGATCTCAAAGGGCGATAAAAACAAATACGAGCTCGACAAGGAAACAGGCCTTTTAAAGCTTGACCGCGTGCTTTTTACCTCGACTCATTATCCCGCAAACTACGGGTTTATCCCGCGCACCTATGCCGACGACGGCGACCCGCTCGACGTTCTCGTTCTGTGCAGCGAGACTATTCTGCCGATGACTCTGGTGGAGTGCAAGCCTATAGGAATGCTCAATATGATCGACGGCGACAGCAAGGATGAAAAGATAATAGCCGTACCGCTGGGCGATCCCAACTACAGTACATACAGCGACATCAAGGATCTGCCCAAGCATGTTTTTGAGGAGATACAGCACTTTTTCGCGGTGTATAAATCGCTTGAAAAGGGCAAGGAGACCTCGGTCGCCGAGGTAAGCGGCGCCAAAAAGGCAAAGGAAACAATAAAAAAGTGCATTGACTGCTACATCTCGGATTTTCAGATGGCATAACATTTTTAAGCGCGTCCGCAAGGGCGCGTTTTCGGCAAAATCAAACTAATAGGAGAATAATTATGTCTTTAAATAGAATTATTTCTCGCACACTTGCGCTTGTGATTGCCGCTCTTTTGCTTTTCTCGCTTGCCTCCTGCGGAGATAAAACCGGCACAGGCAAGGTGGCGGCTCCCAATGTCACTGTATATTCTGATAAAGAATCATCAAATCCTGATTCCACACCCGATGAAAGCACCGAGCCAACAACCCATGCCCCCACCGAGACCGATCCGCCCGAAAACGGATTGGCTGTCTACAACGACGGGAATATGCGCTACTTCATCAACGGCGAGGCTCAGAAGGACGGCATTGTAGGAAGCGAGCGGGACGGATTTTATTACGCCGACGCCGACGGCTTGATAAATTCAAAGTACTGCGACGGTATCACCGTTGACGGAACCGACTGGTGTATAATCGAGGGCAAAGCTTCTCAGGTGTTCAGCGAAGATGATAAAACGCTGCTGGCGGCGTGAAAGGCTATAGCAAAGTGTACAGACACTACCATGGACAGAGCGCAAAAGCTGAAAGCTTCGTTTGATTATATAAAGACCGCCTATCTTGAGGGCGTTTTGCACGATCCGCCTTACCACGAGATGGACTGGCCGGTTGTGTGCGCAAACGACCTGTTTATATACGGAAAAGGCGACTGCTACAGCTACGGAGCCGCGTATGCCTATTACGCCAAGGCGATAGGCTATAAGGAGGTTTACGCCTGCAACAGCGGCGGCCACGGCTGGGCGGAGGTCGAGGGCAAATACTACGACCCCGAGTGGGATATGCACCACAATGAGTACAACCACTTCGGAGTAGCTCCCGAGGACGACTGCGATGTTAACTACACCCGAGGTCTGGCTCCGGGCGAGGCGTGGATGAGAATCAAGGTTTAATTGGAAAACAAAAAGCGAGCAGGTTTTAGTCTGCTCGCTTTGATTTGTTTTGCGGAAGATATTGCTTTAGTGTTTCAATCAGCTCTTTATCCTCGGACAGTTCTTTTGTTTCGCCCTTTTTTATCAGGCTGTCGCTGTAGCTGAAATAGGCGCTGTAGTAATCGGCGCATTCGTCCCATTCATCCTTTTGGCTGCCGCTCAGGCTGCCGGGCTTTACGCCGTATTGCTTGATGAAACAGTCGGTAAGATATTCGGTAAAATGCTTTTGCCCGTAAACGTTAAGGTGGTCAAGGTTATAAAAATGCCTGTCCTCCTTAAGCCCGGTCTGAGCTATGTCGCGCTCAAAGTTAAGGTAATCGTACCCGTATTCGCTTACGATATCGCCTACGGTGTTGCTGCGCTCGAACCTTTCGTATGTGCGCGTTACGACTATATGAGGAAAGCGCACGAACACAACGTTGCTCAGGTTCTCGTCCTTGCAGTATTGCAAAAGCTCTCTGAGATTCTTTTCCTCAAGCGAGGTTAGCGGCTTCTTTTTATCCGCAAGCTTAGGAAGCATATTGTTCATGGAGCGCTGTTTGCTTCTGAATACCTTTGTTTCGTTTAAAATGCCCTTAAGATAATTGTAGCCGCGCATTTGGTCGCCTGCGATCGTCATTTGGTAATTCATATTTGACGGGATATCCTTCCAAACGCTGTGGTACTTGATAATGGGGAAGAGGTATTCCTCGCAGTTTTCTTTAACGTTATCAGAGATCCATTCAAGCTTTGTGCTGTCAAGCGGCACGTTGTCGGCGTAGTTGCGCAGGTTTTCTTCCTTTACGACCTCGGCTTCATCTCCGTAGAGCGCGCCGTTAAGCTCAACCACAATAAGCTGAGGGCTTTGGCGGCTGAGAATGTTTTTTAGCTGAGCCTTGTAGTTTAAAATCGAGTTTGCCTGCGTTGCGAAAAGGTAGCTTGTAATACCGCTGTGCCGGTAAGCGCAGCCGGGCGCAAAGTCGGAGTAAACCTCGCTTGCACCGAGAAATACAACGTCGAGCGAATCTTTGCTTTCGTCATAAAAGCCCTTTATGCGCTGGCGGTTGTGGTCGGCGTGACAGAGCACATACTCCTGTAAAAACCCCAGCGACAAGGCGACGGCAAGCGCAAGGCAAAAAACCTTGATAACGCGGAAGATGTTCTTTTTCATATGTAAGAAATCCTTTGGTATTTGAAAACGGCAGGGACAAAAAGCCCCCGCCTTTCTGGTCGTATTATACGTTGTAGTAGTAGTCGATTTCCTTTACGGTGTCATTTTCAATGTAGAACTGCAAAGACTTTTTGCCGCCGGCGTCATAAGCGTAATAAACGCCTATCTCTTTGTAGCCGTTGCCGTAAGCCGCAACTACATCCGAAACGCTGCTGCCTACCCGGATACCCTTGTTGGTGGGTTTTCCCTCAGTGTTTATTACGATTTCCAGAACGCGGTTTACTCCGTTTGAGTCAGGGTAAGAGGTGACTGTAAAGCCGTCGTAGGTGTAGGTCATGTCCTCGCCTTTGCCGTGACAGCTCAGCTCAGAGGAAACATCAAGGTAATCGCCGAGCGCTTCAATAGCGGAGGAAGCCTCGGAGTTGAGCTCAACCGTAGCGCCGTTGTAGGTGAATTTTACATCATCGGCGGTGATAGAGGCGGCGGAAGATGTAGATTCTTCAACCTTTGATGACGCCGCAGAGGAAGAAGATGAAGCGTCCTTGGCGGATGATGATTCATTTGAACCGCAGCCCGCAAGAGAAACAGCCGAAGTCAGCGCCAGAGCGGCGGCGGTAAGTGAAACAAGAATTCTTTTCATGTGTACCTCCTAAAGAATAAGAATTATTTTTCTGCTCATTATATTACCGCAAAAATCGACAAATATCAAGAGCTTTTGCGATATTTCAGCATTTTCGGCAATTTCCGAAATTTAATAAGAAAAGCGGCGTAGTATTGTATATAAATAGACTATTCCGGCGTTAACGGCTGATTAAAAGATATTGAAAAATTTTGAAGAATAGTGTATAATCAATTTAAAAGAACATACATCATCAATGCGTTTTAACAATAGGAGGAAATATGAAAGGTAAAATAATAATCGCTGTTCTCTGTTTGGCTTTCGGCGCGTCGGTTCTCACCGCGTGCGGCTCAGGCTCTGACAGCAGCTCAAAAAGCTCATCATCGTCCGCTTCGGACGCTTCAAAAAGCAAATCAAGCAAAAGCCCGGACGCTTCCGAAAGCAAAAAAGAGGATTCGTCGGCTCGATCAAAGCAGCAGAGCGGCTCCGAAAAGGAAAACTCAGCTCAGGGCGGCAGCGGTTCGTCGGAGCAGTCCTCTCAGTCCGGACAGTCCGGACAGTCATCTCAGTCGCATCAGACATCCGGTGATGACAAGCAGAGCAGCTCTTCTCAGTCATCTTCGTCATCGGACGGCGAGAAATCGCAGGCTTCCGGTTCAAAGGAGTCATCTTCTGCTAAGTCAAAGCAGGAAAGCGATCCTTTAGATGAGTTCCCGATCGAGCTTGACGAAAACGAGCTTCCCGTTATTTTTGATTAATGCGCGTTTCCCGGTCATTTTGCCGCTGTGTACCAACAGCGGCTTTTTTGTAGAGGAAATTTAAAAAAAGTACTTTTATATGCTTTGAAAATGTGATATACTAATTTGGTATAAATATACGGAGATGATAAAATGAGTCAAATCAAGCGAACCGAGCTTGCCGACGGCGTGTTTTTTACCGCCGTAAAGGACAGCAGGTTCAAAACCATGAAGATTTCCGCAAATATAATAGCTCCTCTCAGCAGCGACACCGCCTCCGCCAACGCCCTTTTATGCGGCGTGCTGTCAAGGTCAACTGCGGCTTACCCCGACTTTACAGCCCTCAGTAAAAAGCTGAGCTCGCTTTACGGCGCGGAGCTTAACGTTTCTATCCGCAAGACCGGCGACAATCAGATACTTTCTGTTTCGGCGTCCGGACTTGACGACCGCTATACCCTCGAGGGCGAAAGCGTTGCAAAGGAGCTTTCACTGCTTTTGTGCGGCGTTTTGTTTGAGCCGAATTTAAGCGGTGAAGCGTTTGTTTCCGAGGATGTGGAGCAGGAGCGCCGTCAGCTTCTCGACGTGATAGATTCCGAATTCAACGACAAGCGGATATACGCCACCGGACAGATGATCCGTCATATGTGCGAAAACGAGATCTTCGGAATGAAGCGTTACGGCACAGCTGAAAAAATCAACGAGGCAACTCCCGAGTCGCTTTATCAGACCTGGAAAAATCTGCTTGATACCGCCGTTTTTGAGATCATTTACATCGGCGACAGCTCTCCCGACAAGGCTCAAAGGGTGTTTAAGGACGCCTTTGCCTCAACAAAGCGCAATCCCGCAAGCGTTCAGACCGAGGTCATCCGCAAAGCGGGCGAGCCGAAGCATATCACCGAGGAGATGAACGTCTCTCAGTCAAAGCTTGTAATGGGCTTCCGCTCCGGTATCGCTTACCCCGACAAAGAGGTCGCGGCGGCATTGCTGATGTGCGCTGTTTTGGGCGGCACCGCTCACTCAAAGCTGTTTTGCAATGTCCGCGAAAAGCAGAGCCTTTGCTATTACTGCTCGTCTTACTATGAAAAGGTAAAGGGGCTTGTGATAATCGACAGCGGGGTAGAGGGCGAAAACGTAGAAAAGCTTGAAAAGGGTATCCTTAAAGAAATAGACGACATGAAAAACGGCGTTATAACCGACTTTGAGGTCGAGGCTACTAAGCTGGCTATAGTTAACGCCTACAATACCTCAAACGACACCGTAAGCGGCATTGAAAGCTGGTACAGCAATCAGATCATAGGCGACGGCTTCAAGTCGATAGAGGAGATGACTGATATCATCAACTCGGTCACAAAGGAAGAGGTCGTAGCGGCGGCAAACAAGCTGACGCTCGACACCGTTTATGTGTTGAAAAATAAGTGAGGGGGATAAGATGAATACCGAAATAAAAGAAGTAAAATCATCCCGTGCGGGCGACAGCTACTTTAAAATAAAGCACAGCTCGGGACTCAACATCTTTGTATACCCCAAGCAGGGCTACCGCTCGGCTTACGCTATTATCGGAACGAATTACGGCAGCGTAAACACCTGCTTTTCATGCGACGGGGGAGAAAAAATCACCGTTCCCGACGGGATCGCCCATTACCTTGAGCATAAGCTCTTTGAGAGCGAGGAGGGCGACGCTTTTACAAGATATGCCGAAACCGGAGCTTCCGCAAACGCCTATACAAGCTTTGAAAAGACCTGCTATCTTTTCTCTTGCACCGATAAATTTGACGAGAGCTTTGAGATACTGCTCGACTTTGTTCAGGATCCGTACTTTACCCCCGAGACCGTGGCAAAGGAGCAGGGGATAATCGGTCAGGAAATCAAGATGTACGACGATTCTCCCGAATGGCGCGTAATGTTCAACATGCTTGGCGGAATGTACCGGAACCACCCGGTAAAGACGGATATTGCCGGCACCGTTGAATCAATAGCCGAGATCACCGCCGAAAAGCTCTACGACTGCTACAACACCTTCTATAACCTCAACACTATGGTGCTGTGCGTTTCGGGTAACGTAACCGTTGAACAGGTGCTTAAAACCTGCGATAAAATGCTCAAGCCCTGCGAGGAGCACACTATCGAGAACTATTTTGAACCCGAGCCCTACGAAATAGTGACTCCGTATGTTGAGCAGAGCTTTTCCGTTTCAATGCCTCTGTTTAATCTGGGCTTTAAGGAAAAGGCGGTGCTGCTTGACGAAAAGCAGCTTGCGTATACGGATATTCTCATGTCAGCGCTCGCCTCGCCCACAAGCGCGCTTTACCGTGATCTGCTGGACAATAACCTCATCAACAACACCTTCGCCTATGAGCTGTTTGAGGGTCCCGGCTACTGCTCGATAATCTTCGGCGGAGAGAGCCGCGCGCCCAAGCAGGCTGCCGAGATGATAAAACGGTATATCGCCAAGGCAAAAGCCGAGGGCATAGCCGACGAGGATTTCATCATCGCCAAAAAGGCGGTTTACGGCGACGCCGTTTCATCGCTCAACTCAGTCAGTACCATTTCAAATACCTTTGCTGACTATTACTTTAACGGAAACGAGTATTTCACCTATATCGAGGAGGTCGCCGCCGCTCGGAAGGCGGATATCGAGCGCCGCCTGAGCGAAATGCTCGACGTAAACAACTGCACTCTGTCAGTAGTTAATAACGAAGATGAAGGAGGAGCGGTATGAGCACCTTTCATGTAAGCTTTCCGGGGCTTGGCTGGAATTTTACGATCAGCAATGTCGCCTTTACTATAGGCAGCTATTCCGTTTACTGGTACGGATTAATCATCACCGCGGGCTTGCTGCTCGCGCTCCTTTACGCGTGGCGAAGCGCTCCGCGATATAACGTAAACGCTTCAAAGCTTTTCAACTGCGTTTTTGTAGGCCTTATTACGGGCATTATCGGCGCCAGGCTCTATTATGTGGCTTTTGCGTGGCATGAGTTTGCCGATGATCCCATCTCGATACTGTATATCCACGAGGGCGGGCTTGCCATCTACGGAGGAATAATCGGCGCGCTTTTGGGCGGATATGTAATGGCGAGGATCCAAAAGCTTAAATTCATGCCGATTCTCGATATCACCATGGTGGGCTTCCTTATCGGCCAGGGAATAGGCCGCTGGGGCAACTTTATGAACCAGGAAGCCTTCGGTACCCCGACCGACCTGCCGTGGAGAATGGCGAGCGAGGGCACGGGCTTTGTTGCCGTGCACCCCTGCTTTTTGTACGAGAGCCTCTGGTGCCTGCTGGGCGTAGCGGTGCTCCATTTCTACGGAAAATACCGCCAGCGCTACGCGGGACAGATTTTCTACATGTACCTTGTGTGGTACGGCTTTGAGCGCATGTTTGTTGAAGGACTGCGCACCGACAGCCTGTATCTGCCGTTTGACCTGTTCGGCATGGAGATCAGGGTGTCACAGGTGCTTTCGGCCGTTATTATGGCGGCAGGCATTGTAATGCTTATTATCAATCTTAAAAAGGAGGATCCGTTCTATGCAAATTATCGACGGAAAAAAGGTGTCAGCCGAGGTAAAGGCAAACGTAAAAAAGCTCACTGATGAATTAAAGGAAACACATGGTATCACCCCGGGGCTTGCGGTAGTTATCGTTGGCGACGATCCGGCTTCAAGGGTTTATGTAAACAATAAAAAGAAGGCTTGCGAGGCTGTGGGCTTTATCTCCGAGGAGTACGCTCTGCCTGCCGAAACTACCCAGGAGGAGCTGCTTTCTCTCGTTGATACACTCAACAATAAAGAGAGCATAAACGGCATCCTTGTTCAGCTTCCGCTGCCCAAGCACCTTGACGACAAGGCGGTTATCGAGGCTATCAGCCCCTTAAAGGACGTTGACGCGTTCCATGCCGTAAACGTCGGCAAAATAATGCTCGGCGAGTACGATTTTCTGCCCTGCACACCGGCGGGCGTTATGGAAATGCTCCATTCATATGAGATACCCGTTGAGGGCAGGGAGTGCGTTGTTATCGGCAGAAGCAATATCGTAGGCAAGCCGATGGGCATGCTGCTGCTGCACGAAAACGGCACGGTCACCATCTGCCACAGCCGCACAAAGAACCTCGCCGAGGTTTGCAGACGCGCCGATATCCTCGTTGCTGCGGTGGGAATCCCGAAGTTCGTCAAGGCCGACATGGTCAAGGAAGGCGCGGTAGTGATCGACGTCGGTATGGACAGAGATGAAAACGGCAAGCTCTGCGGCGATGTTGATTTTGAGAACGTCAAGGACAAGTGCTCGTTCATCACACCCGTACCCGGCGGCGTAGGCCCGATGACAATTTCGACTTTGATGAAGAACACTCTCAAAGCCTGCAAGCTCCAGAATAATATCGAATAAAAGAAATAAATATTGATACTTGACATATATCTTGTTTTGTGTTATAGTCCCATCTTTGACACCCCAACGACAAAAAAAGAGCGCAAAAGCCCGATAAAACCT
>CAZVSQ010000017.1:0-16870 GCA_964629925.1 uncultured Ruminococcus sp. | reverse complement strand
GATTAAGTTTTATTTCGGGTGCTTCGCCATCGGACTTTTTCAGCTTTTCCGTCTGCGTTTCGGCGGGAGTGTAGTCGGCAACCGCCGCGGTTTTGATTACAATATCGCTGCTTTCAAACCTCTGCTTAACCGCATCAAACATCTCCTGAGCGCTTACAACATTAACAACCTCAACAAACGGTGGGGGAGCGATGCTTACAGGTCCGCTGATAAGAGTAACATCTGCGCCTCTCAGCATTGCCTGACGCGCAACGGCATAACCCATTTTTCCTGTTGAGTGGTTTGATATAAAACGCACGGGATCAATACACTCTCTTGTAGGACCGGCGGTCACGAGCACCTTTTTGCCGGATAAATCCTTTTCCTTTGCAACAGCGTGTAAAATAAAATCGAGAAGCACCTGCTCGCTCGGCATTTTACCTTTTCCGGTATATCCGCAGGCAAGATAACCTTCATCAGGCGGAACGACCGTAACACCGTAGCTTTGAATTTTATCTATATTGTCCTGCACGACCTGATTGGTAAACATATTTACATTCATCGCCGGAGATACAATAACAGGGCATTTTACGGCAAGGTATGTTGTACTGAGCATGTCGTCGGCAATGCCGTGAGCCATTTTTGCGATTATATTTGCCGACGCCGGAGCTACCATAAGCACATCCGCACGGTCGGCAATCGACACATGAGCGACGTCAAAAGAAAAGCTCCTGTCAAATGTATCTACCATGCACTTGTTATGAGTAAGCGTCTCAAGAGCGATAGGATTGATAAAGTTTGTCGCGTTTTTTGTCATTATAACATGGACGTCGGCGTGAAGCTTTACAAGGCTGCTTGCCAGATTAGCGATTTTATACGCTGCAATACTGCCCGTAACACCGAGTACTACGGTTTTCCCTTTTAACATGTCAACCTCACATATCCTTTAAAAGACCGTGCTTTTCATAGCTTGTAACTCTGGATATCTTATTATTTGAATCAACAAAGACTACCTTCGGCTTATGAGCTTTCACTTCTTCCGTATCCAGTTGAGCATAGCACATAATGATGATTCTGTCACCGACCGATACCTGACGGGCTGCCGCTCCATTGAGGCAAATCATACCGCTTCCTCGCTCACCGGCGATAACATAGGTTTCAAAACGGCTTCCGTTGCTGATGTTTGCGATCTGTACCTTTTCATATTCGTAAATACCCGACGCTTCCATAAGCTCCTCGTCGATTGTGATACTGCCCACATAGTTAAGCTCAGCCTGAGTTACCGTTGCGCGGTGAATTTTGCTTTTCAACATTGTAATTGTCATATCAGTCCCTCATTGCGCAATAAAGTTATCAATCAGTCTTGTTTTGCCTATGTAAACCGCAATCGCCACCAAAACAGGCTTGCTTAAGTCGCGTGTGATTTCTATTGTGTCCCACTCAACCATTTCTACATAGTCGATTTTTGCAAGCGGCTCAGTGTTAATATTTGATTTAATTGCTTCAATCACCTTTTCGCCGTCTTTTTCGCCGCTTTTTACCATGCGTTCGCCCTCAAAAATCGCTTTGCTTAATACAAGCGCCGCCTTTCGTTCTTCGGCAGAAAGGTAGGTATTGCGGGAGCTTTTTGCAAGGCCGTCAGCCTCGCGGATAATGGGGCAGCCTACGATTTCAAGGTTCATATTAAGATCGCGCACCATTCTTCTTATTACCGCAAGCTGCTGAGCGTCCTTCTGACCGAAATACGCTCTGTCGGGTATTGCGATATTAAAGAGCTTGTTTACGACCGTGCACACGCCTCTGAAATGTGTGGGACGGCTTTTGCCGCACAGCTCTTTTGTTACGCCCGTCATATCTACAAAAGTAGTGAAGTTCTCGGCGTACATTTCCTCAGGCTCGGGGTTGAAAACCATATCGGCTCCTGTAGCCTCGCAAAGAGCGCAGTCGGCTTTTAAGTCACGGGGATAGCTTTCTAAATCTTCGTTGGGTGCAAATTGGATAGGGTTTACAAAAACGCTCACAACGACTCTGTCGTTTTCGGCAACGGCTCTTTTTATCAGGCTTTGGTGACCTTCGTGAAGATAACCCATAGTGGGCACCAAACCAATGCTCAGTCCCTGAGCTTTCCATTCTTTGACCTGTGATTTGACCTCATTAACGGTTTTTGCTAACTTTATACTCATTTTACCCTCCGTATCACTTAAGCTTCTCAATTATTTCGTCGCTTATTGCGTAGCAGTTTTCCTCAGCAGGAAAAGCTCCGCTGTTTACTTCATCTATATATTGTCTGAACGCGGTTGTCATTACCTCGCCGATGTTCGCAAATTTTTTTACAAATTTAGGAGTAAAGTCGGAATACATGCCGAGCATGTCCTGATAAACAAGAACCTGACCGTCGCAGTCGGCGCTTGCTCCGATTCCGATTGTGGGGATCGACAGTTCTTTTGTGATATAGCTTGCAAGCTTCGCCGGGATACCTTCTAGCACAACGGCAAACGCGCCTGCCTGTTCAACCGCGCGCGCGTCGTTGAGGATCTTCTGCGCCGCTTCTTCGGTTTTTCCCTGGACTTTATGGCCGCCGAACGCATTGATCGACTGCGGAGTCAATCCGATATGCGCCATAACGGGAATACCTGCCGCTGTGATCGCCTTGATTTGTTCTGTTACTTCAGCGCCGCCTTCCAGCTTAACGGCGTTTGCTCTGCCTTCCTTCATCAGTCTGCCTGCGTTTACCACCGCGTCATACACACTTGTCTGATATGACATAAAAGGCATGTCAATAACCACTAAAGCGTTCTTAGCGCCTCGGGCTACAGCCGCGCCGTGGTGGATCATATCCTCCATAGTTACCGATACCGTGTCCTCATAGCCGAGCATGACGTTTCCGAGTGAATCGCCCACCAGTATTGAGTTGACGCCTGCAGCGTCGATCAGCTTAGCTGTGGAGTAGTCGTAAGAGGTGAGCATCGTGAGCTTTGTTCCGCTTTCCTTGGCTTGTTTAAATGTTAAAACCGTGTTCTTCATTTTGACTCCTTTACAACACATATTTCACATTATCTGTCGGATGAAAAAACTTTGCGGGTATAGCTTCCGTGCGGAATACTATCCAAAAGAATTATACCATATTTTGCAGGGGTGTCAATGAAGAATTATCGGCATTTTTATCGCTTATAAAATGATTATTCAAAGCTAATAAAATTTCAGATTTAAGCGGCTTATGTTAGTTACTTTTTTTACGATTTCTTAAGAAAAAAGCCGATTAGTTCAATTTGAGCTAATCGGCTTTTTTTCATGCGGTTCCCAGAATGATGACATCCTTCTGTTAAGATTTGAGAACAATTAATACAAAACATATGTGAAACTGTAAATGAAGAATCCAAAGTAAAATATATACCAAATTGAACGCGTCTTGAAATCAAGAAATGAATAGGGGATTTTATCCTGAGGCAATGCCCCTGTAAGAACAAGCGTAATGACTATAGCGGCATAAATTGTAATAAGCCAGGCACAGTTAAGCCTTAGCAGAGGGTGCATTGTTTCTCTTGGGTTTCGGTTTAGAAGAAAAGAAATAATTGATAGTATCGGAATTATAACATGCATATTAAACGATTCGTAGCTTAGAATATTGGGACTGTCCGGTACGGTCGGAAAAAAAGACATCGCAATAACTACCGCTATTATGCTTTCGGTTACTGCCGAAGATAACCTGAAATAATAAAGCCTGTCGGCAATTGAGTATTTCCCTGATTTTGCTTCGATAATTGAAACAATAAGAATCATCAAAGCGATAATTGAAGTGAATACGGTACCGTTTACAGTCATGTAGCGAAATTCAAGCAAAAAATTTTCGGGCGCTTTTACATTTGCGGATACAATAATTGAGCTTACTCCTAAAATCAGAATCAGCGAGGATATAACAAGATTCAATATGATATTCAGTCGGTGACGGCTGTTCACGCGCAACATCTCCTTTTTAATGCCTAATCTAATGATTGACAAATCAAATAAGTATATTCAGCGCATGATATTTATTCATAGAAAATCAAGTTTACAGTTTTTCCGTTTTATGGTATAATAAATTAATTGATTTACGCATTTTCCGATTAAATAAAAGGTGATTTCGTGAAAAAACTATCGATCGGCATTTTAGCTCATGTTGACTCAGGAAAAACAACGCTTACCGAAGCAATGATGTACTGCTCCGGCAATATCAGTAAACTCGGCAGGGTTGACCATAAAGATTCCTTCCTTGATACATATTCTCTTGAGCGCGACAGAGGCATTACTATTTTTTCAAAGCAGGCGGTTTTAAAATATAATTACGATATATTTTATTTGCTTGATACTCCCGGACATGTGGATTTTTCCGCTGAAACCGAAAGGACATTACAGGTTTTGGATTACGCGATAATGGTTGTAAGCGGTACGGACGGCGTGCAGAGCCACACAATTACGCTTTGGAAGCTGCTTCAAAAATACGGTGTACCTTGTTTTTTGTTTGTTAACAAGATGGATTTGCCCGGAGCAGACCGCAAGTCTGTGCTTAATGAAATTAAAGCAAAGCTCAGCGACTGCTGCGTTGATTTTTCCGATACTGATAATGACGAGTTTTTTGAAAGCATTGCGCTCTGTGATGAGCAGCTTTTGTTAAAATATGAAGAAAACAAAATTTTATATTCTGATGTTTTAAAAGCGATCGCCGACAAAAAAATATTTCCCGTTATGTTCGGGTCGGCTCTCAGGCTTTCGGGAGTAAATGAATTATTATATACGCTTGATAAATATACGCGATCGCCGAATTATAATGATGATTTTGCCGCCAGAGTTTACAAGATTTCCGAAGACCCGCAGGGCAATAGGCTGACTTTTTTGAAAATAACAGGCGGCAAGCTTAAGGTTAAGGACGTTTTGAGCAGTCCGGACAACACTAACGCCGAAAAGATAAATCAAATCAGGGTTTATTCAGGTGAAAAATTCACTTCAATCCAAGAAGCTGACGCGGGTACGGTTTGTGCGGTAACTGGAGTTAGCTTTACTCATGCGGGCGACGGATTAGGCAAAGAGCAAAAGGCGGCAATGCCCATACTTGAGCCCGTACTGACTTACACCGTAATACTGCCTGAAAATGTTGACGCTCATACCGCATTATCAAAAATGCGGATACTTGAAGAGGAGGATCCTCAGCTTAATGTTATGTGGAACGAGCTGCATGGTGAAATTCAGGTACAATTAATGGGGGAGATCCAGCTTGAGGTTCTCGCAAGCCTGATTTCCGACCGCTTTGGGTTTAGTGTAACATTTGGAAAGGGAAGTATAATCTACAAGGAAACCATACAAGATCCCGTTGAAGGCGTAGGGCATTTTGAACCGCTGCGCCATTATGCTGAGGTTCACCTTATTCTTAAGCCGGCAAAACGCGACAGCGGGCTCGTTTTCAACACCTGCTGCAAGGAAGATTTGCTTGATAAAAACTGGCAGCGCCTAATTATTACACATCTATATGAAAAGACACATCACGGTGTGCTTACAGGTTCGCCGATTACAGATATTGAGATCACTTTAGCTGCGGGCAAAGCCCATCCAAAGCATACCGAAGGCGGAGATTTTCGCCAGGCAACATACCGCGCGTTAAGACAAGGACTGCGTGAGGCAAAAAGCGTCCTGCTTGAACCTGTTTATAATTTCTCTCTCGAAGTGCCGACGGATTCGCTCGGCAGAGCGATGAATGATATTCAGCGCATGAGCGGAAACTTTGACCGGCCTCAGCAGCTCGGCGATTTTTGTGTACTCACAGGTACCGCGCCGGTTTCCGAAATGCAGGATTATTCACGCCAGGTAGTTCAGTATACTCACGGCAAGGGCAGGCTTGCGCTTTCTTTAAAAGGATATGAGCCGTGTCATAATTCAGACGAGATAATCGAGAGTATCGCATATGATCCCGACGCCGATGTGCTGAACCCCTGCGATTCGATATTTTGCTCACACGGCGCAGGACATAAGGTTAAATGGAATGAAGTTAAGCAGCGTATGCATCTTTCAGGTGTGCTGAATATGCCTGGTGCTGATTCGTTTAAAAGCGTTGACAGAAAAAACTACTTTGCAAAACGCCGTGATCAGGACGATATTTTTGCGCTCGACAAAGAGCTAATGAGTATTTTTGAACAGACATACGGCTCGATCCAAAAACGCAGGAGTACCCCGGAAAAGCGGGTTTTTAAAGCTCCCGATGCAAAACCACGTACATCAAAAAGGAATACTACAGCCGCCGGATACGACGGGGAAGAGTACCTTCTTGTAGATGGATATAATGTTATTTTTGCGTGGGATAAACTGAAGAGCATGACATTTGACGGCGCAAGAGAAGCGCTTATAAATATTTTATGCAATTATCAAGGCTTCAAAAAATGCGAGCTTATCGTTGTGTTTGACGCTTACAAAATCAAGGGGAATAAACGGGAGGTCGAGCGCGTAAACAATATCAGTGTTGTTTATACAAAAGAAGCCGAGACCGCCGATATGTATATTGAAAAAACCGCACATAAGCTTGCAAAAAAGCACCTCGTAAGAGTTGTTACCTCTGACGGCATGGAACAGCTTATTATTCTGGGCAACGGTGCTCTGCGCGTTTCTTCACAGGCGTTTTATGATGAAGTCAAAAAAGCAGAGGATGAGATAAGGCAGATTATTGAGAAAGAATCGCATAAATAATTGTTAATTATGATGGAATTAATAAACCAGATCTAGGAGGAAGTCATGGGATTATTTGACAGTAATAAAAACACTGATAATAAGGGTTACATCTCAACACCGCAATCAAACGGTTTTAAATCTCGCGAGATCGTATTTTCAAATTTACCCGAGAACTTGGAGCAGTTTAAGTCGCTGCCCCAGGCGGCTATGACAAACCCGTTTGATACTGCTGCAATGGCGGTTTTGGCATTCTGCTATTATCCGCATAACAGCAGCCTGTCGCTTGAAATGGTTAATTTTCTTCGCGGACCGCGACCGTTAAGTCCGTTTGACATTTCCTTTATCAGGGATAGATTCAGAGACAACGATTATGTTCCGCGTTCATATTTCAACGGAGCAAATCCTAAGAACGATTATCAACCTACGCAACCATATACTGTCCGGATCGCGGAAAATCCGTACTCATATACAAACCAAAACTATGCTAAGCTATTTGTGTTCTCAGGAGGAGCGGACAATCCGCGAGAGCTGACAATGCGTTTCGCCAAAGACGGAAGGTGGTATCTATGGGAGCAATTTATTTTGGTGGGTATCCGTCAGCCTGAAAACTCAGATCCGTGGGCTTAACAACAGGTTTATTCATATTATCTTTGACCTATAATGGAATAATGACAAATATGTCAGCTTGATTACAGTTATTCTATCGTCGGTTTTTATATTGACTTAAATTTGTTTTGTTGTATAATAATAGTATAAAAATAGATAATATGTCGATAATCCTTGCCCTTATGGGCAAAATAGTTGAATGGAGATAAATATGATTAAACTAAAAAAAGCGTTGCTCAGCAAGTCGCTTTTCAGACAGTGTTATATAATCTGTCTTTTTGCCTGTAATGTTTCATATGTACATTATATTGCGTACGGCGTTCTTGCTCTTATGGTGATTTGGGGTTCGTTTTTGGTAGTTTATAACGAAATAACCCGCAGGACTTCGCTTAAAACCCGCTACGGCTTTTGGCTGCTTGCGCTCATTGCGTGCTCTGTTATCACAATGTTTATTCATATAATGCACAATTTCATGTTTAACCTTGTGATGATCCTGCATTTGTTGATTTGTTTCTTTATTTACTATTCCATACATACTGAAAAGAATTTGAATTTTCAGCACGAGCTGTTTAATACAGCGCGAATTATTATTTTTTCTTCGACGGTTTTGGGCTTTTTCGGATTGTTATGTCTTGTGCTCGGAATCCAGTTTGAGTTTATGTCCGTTAAATTTATTGTTTATGAAAACAGGTTTACGGGCTTATTTGTAAACCCGAATCAGCTTGGCTTTATTACGGTCGTCGCGCTTTTGTTCTGTCATTTGATGATAAAACAGGACTTTGTCCAAAGCTCCGGATGCAGGCGTATTAGCCGCTTGTGGATCGCTGCCTGTCTTGCAATAAACAGCATTTCACTTTTGCTCAGCGACTCAAACGGTGCAACGATTCTGATTATCAGTTATTCGTTTTTCTATTTTATTTACAAGCTTTTCGGTACGGAAAGCTCATTTAGCGCAAAGCAGATAATCGTTCGAACACTGTCATGCCTGCTTGCAGGTATGGTTATTGTTTCATCGGTATTTCTTCTGAGAACAGTCTGTCAGCTTGGTATCGCTCAGATGATCAAGAACAATCAGAGTATAATTACGCCTTTTAATATTAATCCCGATGACAGTAAATCTCAGGTCGTTACATTTGAACACGAGAATGCAAACCTTGATTCGGGGCGGTTCACGCTTTGGTATCAAGGCGGAGAAATGTTTATCAAACGTCCTGTTTTTGGAATAGGCAAAGGCAACATCGATTACTATGGCAAGGAAATGTTTGAAGACGGCGTAAAGTTTTCAAATAGATATGGAGATTTAGCCCCGTTCCTTGTAGACTTCCACAACGGTTATCTTACAATACTGGTTTGTGCGGGAATTACGGGATTTGCCTTTTTCTGTATTTTTATTTTAAAATTCTTTGCGAAAACAACAAGGCATGTTCTTAGGGATGAAAGCTTACATCAGAGCGCGTTTCCGTGTCTGTTTTCGTTTATTTCAGCTTACATGGTCTACTCTTTGATTGAAGTAACGCTTTTGTTTAACCTTATGTTCACGGTTGTGTTCTTCTGGATGATTTTAGGCTATACATCTTGCTTCCTTACAAAAAATGTACCTGATCATCCGATAGGATACATAACTATTTTCGGTAAAAAGTTCAGAAAAACGCTTTTCTAAATGAGGTATTGATATGTCTGAATTAAAAGATTCATGGAAAAAGACCGGTACAAGTATAGGTCATGCGTTCCGTGATTTGGGTAAATCGCTGATCATCACCGGCAAAGCAGGAATGGAAAAGGCGGCAGAGTGGTCTGAAAAAGAAGATGAACAATATGTTAACACTACTGCCGAGGATGTTTCGGAAACACCTGCGGATTAATAAATAATTTCGGAGCTGACTCTCTAAATCTGAGTCAGCTCCGTTTGTCAAATCAAGTCGCTGATTATGGCATTTGAAACCAAAAAGCCCTTTGGCGTAAAGCATACGTGTTTTCCGTCGCTCTCCATGAACTTCATTTCAGAGTATTTATTTATCTTGCTTATAAAATCAGGGGATAGAGGTTTGCCGTATCTTTTCTCATATTCTTTATACACCAGACCGCTTTTCAACCGCAGCGAAAGCATAATGAATTCGTCTTCGCTTCCTCCGTCGCCGTCAGCAACAATAATGTTTTTGGCAAACTTTTTCATATTCCGTTCATAATAAAACCTTTTTCCTTTGTAAAATGAGTGTGCTGACGGGCCTATACCGATATATTCACCACATTTCCAGTACAGAGTATTGTGTCTGCTCTCAAAAGACGGTTTTGCAAAATTAGATATTTCATATTGTTTATATCCGAGCTTTTCGAGATAATCAACGGCTTCCAAATACAGTTGAGCGGTATCGTCGTCGCTAGGTAAAGATAATTGTTCTTTTTTAGAATAAAACTTCGTACCTTCTTCGATTTTTAATATATAAGATGAGATATGGGTAACGCCGCAGGACACGCAAAAATTGATTGAGTCTTTAAGGCTCGAAATAGTTTGTTGGGGAATACCCATCATTAGGTCAAGCGAAATATTGTTAAACCCACCGCTTTTTGCGGATTCAACTGTTGATATAACATCTTCCGCGGAGTGAATTCTGCCAAGAATTCTAAGCTCGGATTCATTTGAAGATTGCATACCGATTGAAATCCTGTTAAATCCCGCTTTATGCAGTTTGTCAAAATCAAGGAGTTTTCCGCTTTCGGGGTTGACTTCAACGGTTATCTCAGCATTGGGGCTTACTCTAAAGCTATTCTTTACTGAAGACAGAATATTGCATAATCTATCTGTACCCAAAACACTTGGAGTTCCTCCGCCGAAATATACGCTTGAAACGGTTTCTTCGGCAATATTGCCCCAATAGTTTGTTCGTTCTTTTAGTAAAGATACATAGTTGTCATTTTCTTCCTCTGAAGCAGCAGAGCTGAAAAAATCACAGTAATTGCATTTGCGTTTGCAAAACGGAATATGAATATAAATGCCGATAGTATCTGACAAAACAAACACCCCGCTTAAAATTTTTGAGGCAGAAACTAAAAGCTTCTGCCTCAAAGTTGGAAGGTATATGAAAAGATAGGAATAATCAAACCTTTACTACCATAATATTACAATATCTTAACTTTTTTGTCAAGGTTTTGTTTTAAATATCTTGATTCTTTTTTTATTTTATAGTTTTTGACTTTATAATGTTGACATTCAATGCGAATTAATAGTATTATTATAAACTGAGAGTAATTGAAAAGGACTGACTTTATGAGCTTATACAAGGATGAAATAACAAAGCGCAGAACCTTTGCGATAATTTCGCACCCTGACGCCGGTAAAACAACGCTAACCGAAAAGCTGCTCCTTTACGGAGGAGCAATTAATCTTGCCGGTTCGGTTAAGGGAAAACGCACCGCTCGTCACGCGGTTTCGGACTGGATGGAAATTGAAAAGCAAAGAGGTATTTCCGTAACTTCATCGGTACTCCAGTTTAAATATGGCGGCTACTGCATTAATATTCTTGATACACCCGGACACGAGGACTTTTCCGAGGACACTTATCGCACTCTTATGGCCGCCGATTCTGCCGTAATGGTGATCGACGGCTCAAAGGGCGTTGAAAAGCAGACCATAAAGCTTTTTAAGGTTTGTGTAATGCGCAATATTCCTATTATTACATTTATCAATAAGATGGATCGTGACGCGCAAAGTCCGTTTGATTTGCTTGAGGATATTGAAAACGTACTCGGTATCAACACATATCCCGTTAACTGGCCGATCGGTTCAGGTAAGGAATTTAAAGGAGTTTTTGACCGCAATACCGAGAAAATCCTTGCCTTTACCGCAAATAACGGACAGAAGGAAGTTGAAAAGCAGGAATACTCGCTTGATGATCCGGCTCTTGATGATGTTCTCGGGCAGTATTTAAAAGCCGACTTTATGGATGAAATCGAGCTTCTTGACGGTGCAGGCGATGAATTTGACATTGAATCCATCCGCACAGGTAAGCTTACTCCCGTATTCTTTGGCTCGGCTCTGACCAATTTCGGAGTAGAACCGTTTTTGGAGCAGTTTCTGAAGCTTACAACTTCTCCGCTCGCAAGAGAAACAGTAAGCGAGCAGGTCGATCCGATGTCGGAGGATTTTTCCGCGTTTGTCTTTAAGATACAGGCAAACATGAATAAAGCCCACCGTGACAGGATCGCTTTTATGCGCATTTGCAGCGGAAAATTTGAAAAGAACATGGAGGTTTTCCATGTTCAGGGCAACAAGAAAATGCGCCTTTCACAGCCTCAGCAAATCATGGCGCAGGAGCGCGAGATCGTTGACGAGGCATACGCCGGCGATATAATAGGCGTGTTCGATCCTGGTATCTTCTCTATCGGCGATACCATATGTTCGCCTAATCACAAGGTTCAATTCAAAGGTATTCCCACCTTTGCTCCCGAACATTTTGCCCGTGTGCGTCAGAAGGATACAATGAAGCGCAAGCAGTTTATAAAAGGCACAAATCAGATAGCTCAGGAAGGCGCTATCCAGATTTTCCAGGAGCTTGACGCGGGCATGGAAGAAGTGATCGTAGGCGTTGTAGGCGTGCTTCAATTTGATGTATTAAAATACCGCCTCGAGAATGAATACAACGTCGATATTATTATGGAGAGCCTGCCATACGAGTATATTCGCTGGATCGTTAACGAGGATATCGATCCCAAAACTCTGGATCTCGCATCGGACACAAAGCGTATTCAGGATTTAAAAGGCAATTATCTGCTGCTGTTTACAAGCCTTTGGAGTATTGACTGGGCGCTTGACCACAATAAAGGTCTTGAGCTGAGAGAGTTCGGTACAAACTGATGAAGGACGACTTGTACTCACAGCTGATTGAATACTCAAAATCAGACATGTATCCGTTTCATATGCCCGGGCATAAACGGCAGCCTGACGGAAGCATGATTCCTTACCAAATAGATTTAACTGAAATAGAAGGCTTTGACAACCTGCATCATCCAGAAAGCAGTATTCGAGAAATCGAAAGAAAAGCAGCGGAGCTGTTTAACGCAAAGCGGGCTTTTCTGTTGGTAAACGGCGCTACAGGCGGCATTTTAGCTGCGATCCGCTCAATGACCAAACCAGGCGATACAGTGCTCATAGCGCGCAACTGCCACCGAGCCGTATATAACGCAATAGAGCTTTGCGGCTTGAATGCTGAATATATCTTTCCAAAAAGGCTTGAAAACTATCCGTCTGTTTACGGAAGTATTACCGACGAAGATGTATATGCTTCGCTCCAAGAGCACCCGGATACCAAACTGGTGGTAGTTACTTCTCCCACCTATGAGGGCGTTGGCTCAGACCTTGCCTTGATTTCGGAAATATGCTATAACTGCGGCGCAAAGCTTTTTGTCGATGAAGCGCACGGTGCACACCTGTATTTTGACAGAAAAACCGTAACCGCTATGGCGGCGGGAGCCGATGTCTCGGTTGTCAGCCTGCACAAAACGCTTCCTTCGCTTACTCAGACAGCGCTTTTGCTTACAAACGACGAATCAATTGAAGATTTGCTTCAAGCCAATTTATCAGTATTTGAAACAAGCAGCCCTTCCTATGTGTTGATGAGCTCAATCGAACGATGCCTTAACCGAATCGAAGTTGATGTTAGACTATTCAAAGACTATGATAAAAGGCTTGATTCATTATATAATAAATCAAAAATCCTTTGCAAACTAAAGCTGTTGTATAATCAGCTATCTGACAGCGTTTATGATTATGATAAGGGAAAGGTCGTCATAATGACGTCGGAAACTGATCTCAGTGGTTTTGACTTAGCGGCTGTATTGAGAAAAAAGTACAAGCTGGAAACGGAAATGTCCGCTTGCGATTACGTTATAGCCATGACCTCGGTTTGCGATACCGACGAGGGCTTTAACCGCTTAGCCGACGCTCTGGCAGAGATCGATAAAAATGTCGCTCTTATTTCCAATAAAGAAATATCAATTTGCGAGATAAAACCCGAAAAAGCATATAATTCATGTGATTGTTACCGTTATAAGTCTGAGTTAAAAGGCTTGTTTGAGGTTGTAGGAATGGTCTCACATGAAGACGTTTTTGCTTATCCTCCGGGGATCCCTCTTATTGTAAAGGGCGAGATATTATCCGGAGTGCTTATTAATGAAATAAAAAGGCTTGAGCAAAGCGGCGTCAATATTATTTCAAGCCGCAACACCTATCCCAATGGGTTAATCGTTTCAGATTTTAATTGACAAAAGCTTAGGTATATGGTAGAATTTATATATAAATTCTTAAAGGAGTTTGATCGCTATGAAAAGAATTAAGACTATCGAAACACGCGACCTTAAAAAGAGCGTAAAGAACGGCGGCTGCGGCGAGTGCCAGACTTCCTGCCAGTCAGCCTGCAAAACTTCCTGCGGTGTTGCCAATCAGCAGTGCGAGAAGTGCATCGAGAAATAATTTTCTCATATCAAGGAAAACCAGCCGTTATCCCGCAGGGCTAACGGCTTTCCTTATGTAACGGAGTGTTATAAATGATACATCAATATAAATTAAACGGATATAACATTGTCCTCGATGTGTACAGCGGAAGCGTACACAGCGTTGACGACCTTGCGTATGACGTAATAGAAATGTATGATAATAACAGCAAAGAGGAAATAATATCCGCTCTGCTTGAAAAATACAAAGACGTCCCTGATATCGACACAAATGAAATCATCGAATGCATTGACGATGTTGAGGAGTTGAAAGAGCAGGGCAAGCTATTTACCGAGGATAAATACGAAAACCTCGCGTTTGACTTTAAAAAGCGTAACACGGTAATAAAGGCTCTCTGCCTGCATATAGCTCATACTTGTAACCTAAACTGCGAATATTGCTTTGCAAGCCAGGGCAAGTACCACGGTGAACGTGCTCTTATGAGCCTTGCAGTTGGAAAGCGCGCAATTGATTTCCTAATCGAAAACTCAGGCAGCCGCGTTAATCTTGAAGTTGACTTTTTTGGCGGCGAGCCTCTGATGAACTTTGATGTAGTAAAAGAAATTGTAGCCTACGCCCGCAGCATTGAAAAGAAATATAATAAGAATTTCAGATTTACGCTTACTACAAACGGAATGCTTGTTGACGATGATGTAATAGAATTTGCCAACAAAGAATGTCACAATGTAGTATTGAGCCTTGACGGAAGAAAAGAGATACACGACAACCTACGCAAAACTGTTAACGGAAAGGGCAGCTACGATATAATAGTCCCGAAGTTTCAGGAGTTCGTCAAGCGTAGAGAGGGCAGAGGCTATTATGTCCGCGGAACCTATACCCACAACAACACCGACTTCACAAATGACATCTTCCACATGGCTGACCTGGGATTTAACGAGCTTTCAATGGAGCCTGTTGTATGCGCTCCCGACGATCCGTACGCGCTGACATATGACGACTTGCCCGTTCTGTTTGAGCAGTACGAGATCCTGGCAAAGGAAATGCTAAAGCGTGAAAAGGAAGGCAGACAGCTTACTTTCTATCACTACATGATCGACCTTACAGGCGGCCCATGTATATACAAACGCATTTCCGGCTGTGGCTCCGGAACCGAATATATGGCTGTAACGCCTTGGGGAGATTTGTATCCCTGTCATCAGTTTGTCGGCGATGATAAATACAAGCTGGGCGATATATGGAACGGCGTTAACAACCGTGAGGTTCAGAACGAATTCAAGCTCTGCAACGCATACGCTCGTCCCGATTGCAAGGATTGCTGGGCAAGGCTTTATTGCAGCGGAGGCTGCGCCGCGAACGCATACCACGCGACTGGCTCAATAAGCGGAATTTACGAGTATGGCTGCGAGCTGTTCAGAAAAAGAATGGAATGCGCAATTATGATGAAGGTTGCGCAAGCTGAAGAATAATACTATCATCTAATAAAACCGAACCGAAAGGGGAGAGGAGTAAAATTCCTTTCTCCTTATTTTTTTACAAATTTTTCTATGCCCAAAACATAATCCGCGGAAACGCGGTAAAGGCAACACAGTGCAATCAGGTGCTTTATCGGCAGCTCACGTTTTCCGCTCTCGTATTTGCTGTACTGTTCCTGCCTGGTGTGCAAAATGAAGGCGATCTGCTCCTGGGTATATCCGTTTTTGATTCTGAGTTCCTTTAGTCTTTTGTAATAATCCATATTTACCGCCTATTACTATTTGTATAAAATATATTTCAACATTATTATAACATGTTAATATGTCCAAATGCAACTAAAACTTATGTTGACAGCAATGTTAAAACTACGTTTTTGAATTATACAAAATATTCCCTCAATGTTGAAACTTGCCAAAAATGCAAGTCGATATAATGATTATTCAAAAAATTGACACTTAACTGCACATGTTTCCTGCAAATTTTCATGCATTTTGCGATAAAACGGATTATTAGACACAATATTTTGAAATATTTTTTAAAAAACTTGCAAAAAAGACTTGCAAATTCAATTATTATATAGTAGAATAAGAACGTTGGTGAAATGCGTTTGTGATTCACCTGCAAAAGTAATCAAAAAGTACATTATTAAAGGGAGGACTTTTACTATGTCATACGTTAGCGAACAGCTTGAAAAGCTGGCAGCAAAAAACCCAAATCAACCTGAGTTCCTTCAGACAGCTACAGAGGTTTTAACTTCTCTAGAGCCTGTTTTTGACGCGAACCCCCAGTACGAAAAGATGGCTCTCATCGAGAGAATCACCGAACCTGAGAGACAGGTTATGTTCAGAGTTCCTTGGGTTGACGACAACGGCAAGGTGCAGGTCAACCGCGGCTTCCGTATTCAGTTCAACAGCGCGCTTGGTCCGTACAAGGGCGGTCTCCGTTTTGCTCCCAATGTAAATATCAGTATTGTTAAGTTCCTCGGTTTTGAGCAGATCTTCAAGAACTCTCTGACCGGTCTGCCCATCGGCGGCGGCAAGGGCGGCGCTGATTTCGACCCCAACGGCAAGTCCGATATGGAAATCATGCGTTTCTGCCAGTCCTTTATGACTGAGCTTTACAGACACATTGGTCCCAACACCGACGTTCCCGCAGGTGACCTCGGCGTAGGCGGCAGAGAGATCGGCTACATGATGGGTCAGTACAAGAGGATCCGCGACGCTTACGACGGCACTCTTACCGGTAAGGGCGTGCCCAACGGCGGTCTCGCAGGCAGAGATGAAGCTACAGGTTACGGTATCGTATTCTATGCAAGAGAGATGCTCAAGCACTTCGGCGAGACTCTCGAGGGCAAGAAGGTCGTTATCTCCGGCTTCGGTAACGTTGCTTGGGGTACCGCTAAGAAGCTCGAGCAGCTCGGGGCCATGGCTATCACAATTTCCGGTCCTGACGGCTATATCCTCGACGAGGAAGGCGTTACCGGTGAGAAGATTGATTACCTCCTCGAGCTCAGAGCAAGCGGCAAGAACATCTGTGCTCCTTACGCTGAGAAATATCCCAACGCGAAGTTCTTTGCAGGCGAGAAGCCCTGGGGCGTCAAGGCTGACCTTTACATTCCATGTGCTACTCAGAATGAGATCAAGATCGACGAGGCGAAGGCTATGGTTGCCAACG
>CAZVSQ010000016.1:7639-16904 GCA_964629925.1 uncultured Ruminococcus sp. | reverse complement strand
TCTTCCTTATGCCTTCTGCTCAGGAGCCCTGCGGCCTTGCTCAGATGATCGCTCTCCGCTACGGCACTATCCCTGTAGTACGCGAGGTAGGCGGTCTTAAGGACTCTGTATTTGATTCAGCCGACAACTACGGCAACGGCTTCACCTTCAAGAACTACTACACTGCCGACATGCAGCACGCTGTACGCCGCGCTCTGTGGGGCATTCAGGACGACCAGGGCTGGCACCAGCTTATGTGGCGCGCGATGATGAGCGACAACAGCTGGGAGCGTTCGGCTCAGGACTACATCAACGTTTACAGCGACACCCTCAACTGGGCGTAATAATAATACTAAAACAAGGCGCAGACTTTTGGGGTTTGCGCCTTTTGTAATAATAGGAGAAAAGTATGAAAAAATTTGCAAAAGTATCTGCTGTTTTACTGTCGCTTTTAATGCTTGCCGGAACTTTCGGCGCCTGCAACGGCGGCAAGGTTTCAAAGACAGATTCGGGCTCATCGTCTAAGACCGAGAGCAGCAAGACCGAGAGCAAGACCGAGAGTAAAACCGAAAGCAAGACCGAGAGCAGCAAGGCTGACGACACTTCAAGCCAGGTTGAAAGTGTGGACTGGAAGAAGCTGTACACCGACAGGCTCAACGAGAGCGACATGCTCAACGATTACCGCTACTCGCTTATCAAGCTTGACGGCGACGACATTCCCGAGCTATTTGTCGATCATTTAACTCAGGCAGAGGGCGGCACGCTGTTCTATATAAGCGGAGGCGAACTTGCTTACGAGGAGCTTGAAACCAACTTTGCCTATGCCGAGGGCAAAGGCGAATTTATGACCGATTACGGCAGCATGGGCGCGCGCAATGTTTGCGGTTACACGCTTTCCGACGGCAATGTTGTTATGTATACCGAGGGCACCGCTAACGAAAACGAGCAGCTTCCTCAGCCCGAATACACCTGGGACGGCGAGGACGTTACAAAAGAGGTGTTTGACAAAAACGTATCCGATTTGGCGGCGGGCAAGTCTGCGGCTACTCTTGAGGACAAGAGCGAGATCCTTATCCAGATCCAGAACTATAAATAATGAAAGGGTATTTATATGAAAAAGTTTTTTAAAATCATAGCTGTTACAATGGCACTGGCGCTTTCGGCGTCCGTATTCGCGGCTTGCGGCTCGTCATCGAGCAAGACCGAGGAAAGCAGCAAGGCGGCTGACAGCAGCGCGGCTTCAAAGGCTGACGATTCAAGCAAATCGGCTGACGCTGACTACGACAACCCCACCGCTACCTTCGGCGAGGGCGACTATGACGCTCTTAAGACCTATGCTTCCGAAATGCAGACAAACGGCCACCAGGGCGAGGTAGTAAAGATCACCGGTATCAACAGCCGCTCAAACTTCGGCGCAAAGGCTACAATCTCCATCAGCGACGGCGCGAGCAGCAAAATCGGCACCACATATAAGATCGACGGCGCCGACAGCATTGACGCTTATCCCGCAGACGACGCCACAATTACAATCACAGGCGTTGTTACCCTTGAAGACAGCGGACTGGGCTGCTATATCGCGGTTCCCGCTGACAGAGTTAAATAATTCTATTATCGAATAATAGCCAAATCCCCTGTGGATTCATAAGTGGATACACAGGGGGTATTTTTTCTGAAAAAGTGAGTAGAAATGGAAAAACGGTTGAAGCATGAGCGCAACAAGCTCTTTTTGCGGATAATAATAATACTGTCCGCGGTTTGGCTGACGGTGTCATTGGTGTTCTGCGGAGTGCGGCTCAGCGTTGAAAAGGTGAATATACAAAACAGCGAGCTTGCCGAACTGTCGGTGTCAAAGCGGATTCTTACGGTGGGAAACGGCAGTCTTGATGCTTTTTCGGGCGTTTTGGGCGACCAAAAAGATTTCACTTATAAAGAGAGCGGCGACAATGCCTTCGATACCCAGGCTGTGTTTACCGACGACAGAACCGACGCGGTGATAGCCGATACGGCAGGCAGCATTGCGGTGCCGTTTCGCGTCAAAGATGAATCGGACGGCAACTACAGCTTTTTCGGACTTCTTTACTATGATGCTTTACGCGACTCGCTCAGCGACGAACAGTTCGGCAAAATTGAAAAGTATCTTAATACCGATCCCGGCGGCGGAAATTACTACGAGCTGATATGCACAAAGCTTGAGTTAGGCGTTATTATTAAGCCTGTTGAGCTTAAAATAGTTTTGGTCGACGGAAGCGACACACGGTTTGTAATCGACGGAAATGTGGCGACATATAAGCTTAACTGCACTCCCGGGGATGAGAGCGATGTTTACTCAAGCAGCGAGATAAGCCGCAACACTATTCCAAAGGGCTTTCTGCTAAACAAAGAATACAACAGGGACATTATCGGTCAGCTCACAAAGGAAGAGCGCAAGGCTAACGTCGATATGATCCATTCGGGCGGGCTCAACTATATTTTTTACGCACAGGATTACCTTAGCTTTAGCGGAGCGGACAATGCGGACGGCAACGAAAGCATAGTGTTTCAGTACGCTAAAGAGGTCAATCTGTTTGACAACTGCAAATGGGATCTCGCGCTCGGAGCGGCGGTTATCTTTGTTTTCTTCCTGACTATCGCGCTGATTTTGTGCGTTATGATCTGGAGGACGGTCAAGGCGCAGATCATTCAGGAGCAGAAGCGGCTCGACCTGACAAACGCGCTCGCTCACGATATAAAAACGCCGCTGTTTGTCATAAGCGGCTACGCGTACACCCTAAAGGAGGATATTGACGCCGACGAACGCGGCGAATATATCGACAAAATCATCGAGCAGACCGACGAGGTCAACGGGCTTGTGCACAGAATGCTGAGCTACAGCAAGCTCGATTCCTACCAAATGAAGCTCAATAAAACTGAGCTCGATTTGCTTGAGCTGGCGGAGTCTATCCTGAAAAACTACACCGCGCTTCCAAACGGCAAAAAGCTTGAGTTTGCTCACAGCGGCAAGAATATTATCGAGGCCGACAGAGAGCTTTTGAAAACCGCGCTGCAAAACCTTATCGATAACGCGGTCAAGTACGCCCTGCCCGATACGGTAGTAAAAGTCGGGCTTAACGGCACAACGTTTACCGTTTCAAACGAAGCCGAGCCGCTTTCAAAAAGCGACATAAAGGAAATCTGGCAGCCTTATGTAAGAAAAGATAAAAGCCGCACCACTAAGGGCAACGGCTTGGGACTGTCTATTGTAAAGTCGATTCTCGATCTGCACAAGGCCGATCACGGCTTTGAGTATAAGGACGGAAGGCTCGTTTTCACGGCGAAGTTTTAGACCAATGCGGAATTCGGAATTATATTGTCAGCAAGGCTTGTAGTTTGAGTTGTAGGGCGTGCATTGCACGCCTAAATGCTCTATTATAAAAGGAGGCGTCGACTGAGTCGACAGGCACGACGCGAATCAGACAGTTATAATACAAAAACCTTGTTAACCCGCGAGATTTGACGCGCCGTTATGCCGGGCTTTCCAATAAACCGATTTCTCCAAAGGCGCGCTGTGTGCAACTTCAAGTTGCTTTATCAAGATAATCCTGCAAAATGATCGTGGCGGCGACCTCGTCGACCACGGTTTTTCTTTTTTTGCCGCGGGTGTTGGTATCGTTTAAAAAATGATGAGCCGTTACGGTCGTGCCGCGCTCGTCCTGCATTTCAACGGGCAGCCCAGTCAGCTCCTTCAGCTTTTCGGCAAAGGCGCGCGCGTTTTGGGCGCTTTCACCCTCGGTTCCGTCCATGTTTTTCGGCAAGCCCACCACAATAAGCTCAGCGTTTGCCTCTTTTGCCGCCTGAGCGACTTTATCGGGCAGCTTATTGGGCGATTTTTCAAAAATCACCTTGTACGGCGACGCCAAGAACTCCGTTTTATCGCTGAGCGCAAGCCCTGTTCTGGCTTTTCCCAAGTCAACCGACATTATAATCATATAATTATTCCTTTCAGCTTGATAATTACATTATAGTCCAAAAGCGGAAAATATACAAGCGCTTAACGGTAATTTTCTACAAAAGAATATAAAATCAACCTGCCACGGTGTGACAAAACGATTGCGAGCTTCATTATACAATAGTTTTATCAAAAGCAAAGGAAGTTTAAACTATGGAGAGCGTAAAAACGGCGCGCGTTCGGCGTGCGGAAGAAAAAAGCTTTGTCAGAAACGCGGGGGCAAATGTCATTTACGGATTGCTTGGATTTTTGGTGTCGCACGGCGCTGTAATGGGGAATCTGGCTCCGTTCGGGGCATCTTACGCGGCGGCGGTGCCAAAAAACAGGCTGGCGTCCTCGCTTGCGGGCACTGCTCTCGGCTACGCGGTGCTCACTCCCTCGGGCAGCGTCAGGTATGTCGCGGTGGTCGTGGCGATAGGGGCGCTGCGCTGGCTGTTCAGCGAGCTTGACTTCATCAGGGAGAGCAGGCTGTTCGCGCCGCTTACGGCGTTCGGAACCGTGCTGTCTACGGGAATAGCGCTTGTGTTCGGCAATATGAGCACTCTGTCCTCGATCACCGACTGCGTAATAGAGGCGGCGCTTGCGGGCGCGGCGGCGTACTTTATGGCTATGACCGTGCGTCTCAGCTCGCGGCGCAGGAGCATTTCGTCCTTTACGCGTCAGGAGAGCGCGGGCGTTGTGCTTACGGGCTGTGTTCTTATGCTCTCGCTGGGCGATCTGACGGTCGAGGGCGTGTCGGCAGGGCACGTTATAGCCGTCGCGGTCATTCTGCTCTGCGCGCGTTACGGCGGAGTCGCCGGAGGAGCCGTCAGCGGAGCCGCTACCGGAGCGGTTTTCAGCCTTGCAGATACGGGCTTGGGCTATATCTGCGGCGGCTTCGCTTTCGGAGGGCTTATGTCGGGAGTGTTCGCGCCCCTTGGAAAGCTCGGCTGCGCGGCAAGCTTTTTTATGTCAAATTCGCTTATGAGCCTTGCCTTCGGGCGTGAAAACATGCTGCCCTCAGTGCTTGTCGAAAGCCTTATGGGCTCCGTTATTTTCATGCTGCTGCCAAAGGAGGTCGGCAATGTGGTGTCGCCGCTTTTCGGCAGCGAGAGGGACAATTCCCTCGGCGAGAGCCTGCGGCGCAACGTTGTGATGCGGCTCGACTTTACCTCAAAGGCGATAGCCAACGTAAAAAACGACGTCAAAGCGGTGTCGGAAAAGCTGGGTGAAATGTACTCGCCCTCATTTGAGCAGGTCTGCGAGAACGTGGCGCGCGACGTATGCTCGGGCTGCGGGCTGAAAATGTACTGCTACGAGCACAAGGGCGGCGTTACGCGCGACGATTTCCGCCGCCTTGAGGAGGTCTTGACGGAAAACGGCAGCTTAAGCGAAAATGATATTGAGGAAGCCTTTGTAAAAAACTGCTGCAAAAAGGGCGAGATTGCCGAGCACATGAACAAAAACTACCGCCACCTGATTGCGGCAAGGGAGGCTCAGAGCCGTGTCGCCGAGCTCAGGGGCGTTGTGGCAGGGCAGTTTGCGGGCGTGAGCGATATTCTGCGCGACCTGTCAAAGGAGTTCGGCTCAACGGGCGTCTCGGACGAGGACAGTGCCGAGAGGATAATATCTTCCCTCAGCGCTTTGGGTTACGCCGTGGCTGACTGCGTTTGTCTTAGAAGCGGCAGCGGCAGAATGACGGTCGAGCTGGAGCTTTCTCAGCGCCCCGACAAAAAAATCTCAAAGGGCGCTCTTGCGCGCGAGGTCAGTAAATGCTGCGGACGGCGGTTCGATTTGCCTGCGTTAAGCTGCGAGGGCGGCAGAGTGCGCGCCGCGATGTGCGAAATGCCGCTCTATGATGTTGAGATCGGAACCGACCAGCACATTGCCGACGGCGGCAAGCTGTGCGGCGACTGTATTGACTATTTCAGCGACGGAATGGGCAGCACCTACGCGCTCGTCTGTGACGGAATGGGCACGGGCGGCAGAGCCGCGGTCGACGGCAACATGGCGGTGTCGGTCATGGGCAGGCTGCTAAGGTCGGGGCTTTCGCCCGACAGCTCGCTTCAAATCGCCAATTCCGCGCTGATGATAAAAAGCGGCGACGAATCGCTCTCAACTGTGGACTTGGCAGGCGTAGACCTGTTCACTGGCGGAGTAACGCTTAAAAAGGCGGGCGCTCCGCTGACGTATATAAAAAAGGGCGGCAGGCTTCTGACGCGTGAAATGCCGTCACTGCCTGCAGGGATCTTGAACAATATCAAATTTTCAACGGATACGATAAAGCTCGGTGCGGGAGATATGATAGTTATGGTGTCGGACGGAGTAATTACAGGCGACGAAAAATGGCTTGAAAGGCTGATACGCTCATGGAACGAGGGAAGCGCTCAGGATTTGGCTCAGGCGGTGGTGCAGGAGGCGATACGCCGCCGCGCCCAAACCCGCGACGACGACATCACCGCCGTGGCGATAAGGCTTGTTGAGAGCTGAGCTGGTTTTTAGTGGTTAGTGGTTGGTGGCCAGTGGTTAGAATTTTGGCAGACAGGTTGTTCTGTAAAAAGCCTTGCGCCAGACCGTTTATGTAAATGCGTTTGTATATTTTCATTTGTGTGGGCGCACACACGGGTGCGCCCCTACACTAAAAAGGACACGACCATAGAGCCGTGTCCTTTTTTTATATGCTTTTATATTTCCGAATTAAAAAAAGACCTTTGAGTGGATAGCCTGAACTGCCTTGTCGGCGTCGTTGATGTCGATGAGGACGGAAACCTTGATCTCGCTGGTGGAGATCATCTGGATGTTGATCTGAGCGTCGTAAAGAGCCTCAAACATCTTGGTGGCAACGCCCGCGTGGCTCTCCATGCCCGCGCCTACGATAGAGATCTTGGCAACCTCGTCGTCGTAGAGAACTTCCTTGGCGCCGTGGCTTACCATATAATCCTCAAGAGCCGCTACAGCGTCCTTGCCTCTTGACTTGGCAACGGTAAAGCTGATGTCCTTTTTGCCGTCGTGGCCGATGGACTGGAGAATGATGTCTACGTTGATGTCCTTAGCGGAAAGCTTTGAGAACATCTTAAACGCGATACCCGGAGTGTTGGGAACGCCGATAACCGAAATTCTTGCTACGTCTGTATCCTTGGCAACGCCGCTGATTAACATTTTTTCCATTTTAGTTTTCTCCTTTACAATTGTACCCGAGGCCTTGGCAAGACTTGAAAGCACCTCAAGCTCGATGTTATATTTCTTAGCCATTTCAACCGAACGGTTGTTAAGTACCTGAGCGCCGAGTGTGGCAAGCTCAAGCATTTCGTCGTAAGAGATCTCCTTAAGCTTTCTGGCGTTTTCGACCTTGCGCGGATCTGCTGTATAAACGCCCTCAACGTCGGTGTAGATCTGACAAAGGTCGGCGTGCATTGCCGCCGCGATAGCAACCGCGCTGGTGTCCGAGCCGCCTCTGCCCAGAGTGGTGATGTCGCCGTGGCGCGAAAGTCCCTGGAAGCCCGCTACAACAACGATGTTCTTCTTGTCGAGCGCCTCACGGATCCTCTCGGCATTTACCCTTCTGATCCTCGCGCTTGTGTGAGCCGAGGAGGTCTGGAAGCCTGCCTGCCAGCCAAGAAGCGAGGTGGCGTGATAGCCCAGCTTTTCAATCGCCATTGCAAGCAGCGCAATTGAAATCTGTTCGCCTGCCGCCATAAGCATGTCTTTTTCACGTCTGGAGGCGTTGGGATTGATTTCCTCAGCCTTTGCGATAAGGTCGTCCGTGGTGTCGCCCTGCGCCGAAACAACAACTACAACATCGTTGCCCTTTGCAAAGGTGTCGGTAACGATTTTCGCAACGTTCATGACACGCTCGGCGTCGCGCACCGAAGTGCCGCCGAATTTCTGTACAATCAAACTCATGTGCTTTTACCCCTTTATATGTATTTGGATTTGCAAACTAAAACTATTAAATATCGCCTACGCGGATAGCGGATAGTACCGTAACTCCGTCAGCTTCAAGCGCCTTGCATTTCTCCTCAAAAACACCGTAGGGCATTTCGGAAGTGATGAGCGCCGTCATATCGCCGTCGGCAACGCTGTTTACTTCGCCGAACACGCTCTCTGCCTTATCAAGCGCGCCGTCGCCCGTAACTCTTACGAACATAGCGGAAACGGACTCGCGGTAGTCGATGATGTTTTTGCCGTCGTCGTCAGCCCAGAACAGGAAGCGCCTTGCCTTAAGGTGCTTGCAGCAGTCAACTATATCGGCTACAACAGCGCTTGCTGTGGGCAGCTTGCCGGCACCTTTGCCGTAGAACACTACGTCGCCGGTGCAGTCGCCGCGCACCATAATGCCGTTGAACTCGTTGTCGATATTGGAAAGCTGGCTTTTGAAAGGTACCAGCATGGGCGCTGTGATTATGTCGATTTTGCCGCCCTCAAGCTTTTTGACCTTGCCGATAAGCTTGATAACATAGCCGAACGCTTCAGCGAGATTTACGTCGTCGAGGGTGATTTTTGTGATGCCCTCGGTGTGAACGCTCTCGGGATAAACGTGCTTGCCGTACGCGAGTGACGCTAAAATGCATATCTTGCGGCACGCGTCGTGGCCTTCGATATCCGCGGCAGGATTGCGCTCCGCAAAGCCCAAGTCCTGAGCGAGCTTAAGCGCGTCCTCAAACTGCATGCCTTCCTCGATCATCTTTGTCAAAATGAAGTTGGTAGTGCCGTTGAGAATGCCCGCTACCTCGCTTACGTTGTTAGCTACAAGGCACTGGTTCATCGGGCGGATGATCGGAATGCCGCCGCCGACGCTCGCCTCAAACATGAAGTTTACGTTTTCCTCCTTGGCGATAGCTAAAAGCTCGGCGCCGTGAGCGGCAACAAGCTCCTTGTTAGAGGTAACTACGCTTTTGCCAGCCTTAAGGCAGCGCTTTACAAAATCATATGCGGGCTTAAGTCCGCCCATGACCTCAACAACAACGCGGATCTCAAGGTCGTTTACTATTTCTTCAAAATCCTTGGTGAATCTGTCCGCAATGGGGCTGTCGGGAAATTCTCTGAGATCGAGGATCTTTTTGATGTAAATTTCTTCGCCCAAATTTGAAAAGAGCTTCTGTTTGTGCGTCAGAAGGATCTCGGCAACACCTGAGCCGACAACTCCGTGTCCCATAATTGCTACTGATACCATATTTACCTTACCTTTCCAAACAGTGTTTGGCGGCGGGATAGACAACAACCCGCCGTCGGACACTTTTATCATCTTTTATGCTAACATTTTTATTTAAGAGCTGAGAGTGGAGTGTGGAGTGAAGGGTCGCTTCGCTCCGATTTATATAT
>CAZVSQ010000016.1:0-7539 GCA_964629925.1 uncultured Ruminococcus sp. | reverse complement strand
GTCGCCGCCGCCTTGGTCGTCGCCTCCGCCGCCGCTGCTTTGTTCGCCGCCGCTGCTTTGCTCGCCTCCGCTGCTCTGTTCACCGCCGCTGCTCTGTTCACCGGGATCACTCGGTTCAACATAAGAGGGCTGCTCGCCGGTATAGTCGGGAACGGTCGGCGTATAGTCGCCGTAGGTGACTGGCTCGTAATAAGGCTCGCCGTAAGCCGGCATATTGTCCTTTATATAGTAGCCTACATACGGTCCCGTTACATAATCGGTCGAGATAATAAGACCTGTTACGGGGTTATAGGAGGCGGGGATAACATTCGGTGACAGAACGTAGTCCAGCGGATCCTTGTCCTTAAGATACTCGCTCATAACCGTGTTGAAGAACTTTGCCGAACGGGATTTATCGTTTATCGTATCGGGAATGTCAAAGCCTGTCCAGGTAGCCATTACGCCGTAGGGCGAAAGTCCGCAGTACCAGCAGTCCTTGTCGTCGTCGGTGGTACCGGTTTTGCCTACTATATCCCAGCCCGGAATAACAGCGTAGTTTGCGTAGGTGTGCATTGTGGACGGAACCATCTCCATGTTGTAGTGTAGCAGACGGTTCATAATCGACGCGGTCTCGGTTGAATACGCCTGACGGGGGACCTTGTCGCGGTTGTCGATAATAACATTGCCCTCGCTGTCGGTGACGTAATAGTAGGTGTAGGGGTCGTAGTACAAGCCGCCGTTACCCATGTATGTGAACGCCGCCGCCATTTCGCGGACGCTTACGCCGCCCACCATACCGCCGATAGAAAGCGAACCTATCTGGTAAGAGTCGGCGTTGTCAAGCTTTTTGAAGCCCATCTTGTTGACCGCCTGGTCGTACGCCTCGCCGGGGCCGCCTATCATTTTCAGCACCTGAACCGCAGTTGCGTTTGAAGAGCGCTCAATGGCGTCGGGCAGCAGGATCTGACCGAGATATGATCCGTATGCGTTCTTAGGACCGGAGATCTTCTCGCCCGATTCGGTTACTTCGTAATCCTCAAGCGGTTCGTCGAGAACCTGCGACGAGAAGTAGAGCTGCCGCTTTTCGATAGCAAGCGGATAAACAAGCACCGGCTTTATCGAAGAACCGGGCTGCAGCGTTGAGTGAGTGGCGCGGTCCCAGTCAAGAGGTCCCGTTTTGCGCTGCGAGCTTCCGACCGTGGCAATGACTCTGCCGTCAAAGTCCATCAGCACCGAGCCTATCTGGATATCGGGGTCCTGGCTCTTGTCCATGTTGAGCGCCGCCGACTCTATGAAGTCCTGCATCTGCTCGTCCATTGCGCTGTAAATGTTAAGACCTTCCGTGTAGATCTTCTCGCTCGCCGCGCCCTCGCTTATGTTGTACAGCTTTGCAAGGTCGGCGCGCAAATCGTAAATCATCTGGTTGTAGTACCAGTTTTGAACCTTGTCGTCGGCTTCCTCGTCGTCGTCATCGTCGTGGTCGGTCGAAAAGCCCACAAAGGTCATGTTCTTTGACTCGGCAAGCGCCGAATCAAGCTCTTCCTTGGATATCTTTCCCTGGTCGTACATCTCGTATAAGATGTTTTCGCGGCGTATCAGGTTGTTTTCGGGGTACATCAGCGGATTCCAGTGCGACGGGTTCTGGGTGATTCCCGCGATTGCCACGCACTGCGCAAGCGAGCAGTCCTTTATGCTCTTGCCGAAGTAAAGCTGCGCCGCCGCCTCAACTCCCTGGCAGTTGTTGCCGTAGTTGACTACGTTCAGGTACGCCTCAAGTATCTGCTCCTTTGAGTACTCCTGCTCAAGCTTTATCGCCTTGCATATCTCCCTGAGCTTTCGGGTTATCGACACCTCGTTGTCGTCGGTGATGTTCTTTATAAGCTGCTGGGTGATAGTCGAGCCGCCGTATGAGTTGGAGCCCGTTATCAGCGAGCCTACCGCCGACAGGGTTCGCGTCCAGTCAACGCCCTTGTGATCAAAGAAACGCTTGTCCTCAATAGTTACCTGCGCGTCCTTCATGTACTGGGGAATGTCGTTGTAGTCTACCCAAATTCGGTTTTCAACGTCGTAAAGCTTTTGCCGCTCGGTGAACTCGCCCGTGTCGCTGTCCTTTACGAAGATACGGCTGGTCTGGTTCATCGACTTTGCCTTAAGGTCGATACCCGTAGGCTCCGACGCAAGGTGGAAGATGTAAATGCCCAGCGAAACGACCGTAATAAGGCCCGCAATCAGGCAGACGCAAAACACCGTGAGGAAAAACTTGCCCAGCGCCTTAAAAAACCGCTTGGCGCCGCTTTCGGTTTTAACCTCGGATGATGTTGTATCCGTGGTTTTATCAGTGTAATTACTGATATCCGTTTCACGTTTATTGCGCATATTAACTCCTTTTTAAAGTGATCAATAAAAGTAAATCAATAATTAATAAACATATTTAAAATATATTATATCACCTCAGGGCGAAAAAATAAATATATAATTTGATTTTTTTTTGAGAAAATAACCCTGCAGCGGCGGTTAATTTTATGAAAATGAATGAATATTTAACACTTTTGCGCCGATAATAGCAGTAAAGAACACGGCAAAAGGGGAATGTACATGAAAAAACTGGTCGCTGTTACGGGGATGATCCTTATAAGCTGCGTGTGCGTCGGCAGCCTTTACACCCAAACCGGGGCGGCGCGTCCGCACACCGCGGTTTCGGCTGAGGAAACGCGCGCCGAGAGCTATGTTATACGCGACCGAAACGGCAAAATAGCGGTATTCAAAAGCGGCTCGGACAAGCCTCTTAAGGTGACCTCAACGCGCACCTCGACCCTGCCAAAGCCCGATATCATCAGGCTGAAAAACGGCATTTACGTGCAAAACAAACAGGAGCTCGAACGCATTTTAGAGGACTACTGCAGTTAGGCAACGTGACGTTGCATCCACATCCGCCTTTGGCCGCCACGCGGCAGGAAACGCGCCTTTGGAAAAATCGGTGTTTGTGGAAAGCTCGGTATAACGGCGCATTAAGACGCGGGTGTTACGGTTACCTTTTTACAAACGTTTGATTCGCGTACTGTTTGCGTACTGTCCGTCGGCTCAGCCGACCGCCGCGCGGCGGCTTCTCGGGGGAAGGCTTTTTGTTGCGGGAATCTTTCTGTTGGTTTAATACTCCGCTCTCCGCACTCCAAACTCCACTCAAAACTCTAAACTCTCAAACAAACTTGCCGTTGACTTTTCTCCCGATTTTTGTTATGATAGTATCAATAATGACTTAGTATGTAAAATCGGCTTATAATGCGGTCTTATCTTGCATTTGCTGATGAAAATGTGCTTTATAACTGTAAAGGAGATTGTACATATGATTTCTACCATAATCGATCAGTCGCTGGGACTTGAATTTCCTATTTTTCAGGGCGGCATGGCATGGGTCGCCGACGCTTCTTTGGCGGCGGGCGTTTCAAACGCGGGCGGCCTTGGTCTTATTGCGGCAATGAACTCAAACGGCGAGCAGCTTCGTGACGAGATCAGGAAGTGCAAGGAGCTGACAGACAAGCCCTTCGGCGTTAACATCATGCTGATGAGCCCCTTTGCCGACGAGGTAGCCGAGGTCGTGGTAGAGGAGAATATCCCCGTAGTCACCACAGGCGCGGGCAATCCCGGTAAATATATGGAAAAGTGGCTTGCCGCGGGTATTAAGGTTATCCCCGTTGTTCCGTCGGTGGCTCTTGCGCGCCGCATGGAAAAGTTAGGTGCCTTTGCGCTTATTGCTGAGGGCGGCGAAAGCGGCGGTCATGTGGGCGAGCTTACAACAATGGCTCTGGTGCCCCAGGTCGTTGACGCGGTAAAGATCCCCGTTATTGCGGCGGGCGGAATCGCCGACGGCAGACAGGTAGCGGCTGCGTTTATGCTCGGAGCCGTGGGCGTTCAGGTAGGCACCCGCTTTTTGGTAGCCAAGGAATGCACAATAGCTCAGGAATATAAGGATAAGGTCTTAAAGGCCAAGGATATTGATTCGGTTGTAACGGGCAAGCGCCTCGGTCACCCCGTGCGCTCGCTCCGCAACCAGTTTACAAGGGAGTACTCAAAGGCTGAGTACGACTCGGTAAACTATCCCGACGACGAGCTTGAAAAGATGGGCGCGGGCGTTCTGCGCATGGCTGCCCGTGAGGGCGACGTCAAGAACGGCTGTGTTCTTGCGGGACAGGTCGCCTCAATGGTGACGCGCGAGCAGACCTCAAGAGAAATTATTACCGAGATGTTCGGCGAGGCCGAGGCGGTACTGAACGGAGCGACAAAATGGGTAAAATAGCATTTGTATTTTCAGGACAGGGCGCCCAGTACAGCGGCATGGGCAAGGCGATGTATGACGCTTTTCCCGCTGCCAAGGCAGTATTTGAAATCGCGGACAGCATTCGCGAGGGCACTTCATCGCAGTGCTTTGAGGGCACTATGGAGGAGCTTACCCAAACCGTAAACACCCAGCCCTGCGTATTTGCGGCTGATTTGGCGGCGGCGCGCGCTCTTGTTGAAAAGGGAATCAAACCCGACTGCGTGGCAGGCTTTTCGCTGGGCGAGATAGCGGCTCTGGCGTTCTCGGGAGCGCTCACGGATGAAGAGGCGTTCAAGCTTGTCTGCAGGCGCGGCGAGCTTATGGGCAGCGCGGCTAAAGCGAACCCCGGCGCAATGGTCGCCGTGCTAAAGATAACTCCCGAACAGGTTGAGGAGATCTGCCGAAAATTTGACAAAACATATCCGGTTAACTATAATTCGCCGGCTCAGACGGTAGTCGCAACGACTGTTGAGAACGCCGAGGCGTTCTGCGAGGCGGTCAAGGAGGTCGGTGGCAGGGCAAAGCAACTCCCCGTAAGCGGCGCGTTTCACTCTCCGTTTATGGCTGAGGCGGCAAAGGGACTGGCTTTGTACATGGAGAACGTCGAGTTCTCTCAGCCCGAGGTCACTATCTACTCCGACTACACCGCAAAGCCCTATGAGGGCGACTTCAAGGAGCTTGTCAGGGCTCAGGTCGAGAACCCGGTTCGCTGGCAGACCATTATGGAAAACATGAAAGCACAGGGTGTTGATACCGTAATCGAGGTCGGCGTGGGAAAAACTCTGCAGAACCTCTGCAAGCGCACCTTCGACGACATAAAGGCGTATAAGGTAGAAACACCCGAGGACATAGACAAAATTGAACTGTAATGAGGTGTACATATGAATTTTGAGAACAAAACAGCCGTTATCACAGGCGGCTCACGCGGGATCGGACTTGCTATAGCGAAAAAGCTCGCCGAAAACGGCGCGAATATAGCTATCCTATATGTGGGCGACGAGTCCGAGGGCAAAAACGCCGTTGAGGAGCTTAAGCAGTACGGCACAAAGGTTGAGCAGTATTTCTGCGACGTGTCCGACTTTGAGGCTTCAAAAAAGGTTGTCGACTCCGTTATCGAGGAGTTCGGCGGCATTGATATCCTTATCAACAACGCCGGTATCACCCGCGACAAGCTGGTGCTCAACATGGACGAAAAGGACTTTGACGCGGTAATCAACGTCAACCTTAAGGGCACCTTTAATATGATAAAGCACACCTACAAGCACTTTATGAAGAAACGCAGCGGCAGGATCGTAAGCACCTCGTCGATCGTCGGCCTGATAGGCAACGCGGGTCAGGCTAACTACTCCGCTTCAAAGGCAGGCATTATAGGCCTTACAAAATCGGTCGCGCGCGAGCTTGCCGGCAGAGGCGTTACTGTTAACGCCGTAGCTCCCGGCTACATCGGCACCGACATGACAAACGCCCTTTCCGACAAGGTAAAGGAGACCATGCAGGCGCAGATCCCGGCTAAGAGGATCGGAACTCCCGAGGACGTTGCGAACGTTGTTGCGTTTTTGTGCAGCGACGAGGCGGCATATGTTACAGGCGAGGTTATCCGCGTAGACGGAGGACTTGCGATCTAATTCGGAATGCGGAATTAATGGATCCCTAAAAAGGCAAATATTTCCGGATTTTCTTATATACAAGGAAGTGATTACATAATGAGCAGACGAGTTGTAGTAACAGGTCTGGGCGCCGTAAGCCCTGTCGGAAACGACGTTCCCACAATGTGGAAAAACCTTGTTGACGGCGTAAACGGTATCGCGGAGATCACCGCGTTCGACACCTCCGACTTAAAGGTGCATATAGCAGGTACGGTAAAGGACTTTCAGCCCGAGCTTTATTTTGAAAAGAGAGAGGCAAAAAAGCTTGATATCTACTGCCAGTACGCCATCGCGGCGGCTCAGCAGGCGGTCGACGACAGCAAGATCCTCGGCACTGTAGACGAAAACCGCTTCGGCGTTTATATCGGCGCCGGAATCGGCGGCCTCAATACATTTGTAAACAACACCGTGGGACTTGAAAACGGCGGTCCCAGAAAGGTAAGCCCCTTCTTTATTCCCATGATGATAGGAAATATAGCCACGGGCAACGTGGCGATCCGCTTTAACGCAAAGGGTGTTTCGCTCTCCGTTATGAGCGCGTGCGCTACCGGCACAAACTCAATCGGCGAGGCGTTCCACGCAATCAAGGACGGCTACGCCGACGCGATTATAGCAGGCGGCGCCGAGTCGGTAGTTGCAAGGCTGACTATCGCGGGCTTCCAGAACATGAAGGCGCTTTCAACTAATCCCGACCCGGCAAAGGCTTCGCGTCCGTTCGATAAAGACCGCGACGGCTTTGTAATAGGCGAGGGCGCAGGTATGCTCGTGCTTGAGGAATACGAGCACGCAAAGGCTCGAGGCGCTAAGATTTACGCCGAGTTCTCGGGCTACGGAAACACCTGCGACGCTCACCACGTTACGGCTCCCGACCCCGAGGGCGCGGGACTTGCAAGGGCTATTGAAATTGCCTTTGACGAGGCTAATGTGCCCGACGACGCCGAAATCTACATCAACGCTCACGGAACCAGCACCCACTTAAACGACCTCACCGAGACCATGGCTATTAAAAAGGCTCTGGGCGAGAAGGCATACACCGCCAGCATAAGCTCAACCAAGTCTATGACAGGTCACATGCTGGGTGCAACGGGCGCTATTGAGGCTATCGCGGCTGTTAAGGCGATTGAGGAGGGCGTTATTCCTCCGACAATCAACCTCGACGAGCCCGAGGAAGGTCTTGACCTTGACTACACACCTAAAACCGCTAAAAAGCGCGCCGTCAATGTTGCCGCTTCAACTAACCTTGGCTTCGGCGGCCACGACGCTTGTGTAGTTTTCAAAAAGATTTAACGGAGGAATTGAAATGATTGATATTGCAACCCTTAAGGAATACATAAAGGTGCTTGAGGAAAGCTCACTGCAGACTCTCGAGCTTTCCGACGGAAAAGACTCAATTTATCTTGAAAAGCCCTCGGCGGCTGTTGCAGGCGCGGCTCCCACTGCTGTTGTTGCTCCCGCGGTAAGCGCTCCCGCTCCCGTTCAGGAGGCTGCTCCCGTTGACAGCGGAAAAACAATCAACGCTCCTATCGTAGGCGTTTTTTATGCCGCTCCCTCGCCCGACAGCGAGCCGTATGTATCGGTAGGCAAAAGAGTAAGCAAGGG
>CAZVSQ010000015.1:0-17083 GCA_964629925.1 uncultured Ruminococcus sp. | reverse complement strand
CGACCTCAGAGAGTTTGACTTTGTTTCTAAGACAGGCGCTAAGTTCACAATCACAGTTACTTACGACGAGCCCGAGCCCACAACCGAGCCCGCAGGCACAACAGAACCCGGAACCGAGCCCGTTGGTAAGGACACCTTCGTAGTAGCAGGTACTCCCGCCGACATCTTCGGCACAGCTTGGGACGCTACAAACGAGGCTAACCTCATGACTGCTAACGAAGACGGCACCTTCACCAAGGATTACACCGTTGACAAGGCATTTGACGTAGTTCAGCTCAAGGCTGTAAAGAACGGCGCAGAGTGGTACGGCGACGAGACCGGCAACAACGTTACCTTTGCTGTTACAGGCGCAGGCACATTCACTGTAACCGCTACTCCTACAGAGGACGGATATGTTGTATCTGTAAGCGGCGACAACGTTGGTGAGGTTGTATTTGAAGTAGGAACTGTATTCGCTGTTGGTAACGGCGAAGGCGCATGGCTCAACGGCGCAGCTTGGGATCCCGCTTCAGCTTCCAACGAGATGACAGAAGTTGCAGAGGGCGTATGGGAAATTGAGTTTGCTAATGTTCCCGACGGCTTCGAGCGTCAGATCAAGTTTGCTATCGACGGCGCATGGACACACAACTTCGGCGGTGCTTTCGCTGAGAGCGGCGAAGTAACAGACGCTGTTTACAACGGCGACAACATCACATTTGATACAGATGACACCTGCACAGTTAAGGCTCAGCTCGACCTCAGAGAGTTTGACTTTGTTTCTAAGACAGGCGCTAAGTTCACAATCACAATTACTTACGGCGGTGGTTTCGTTTACGGTGATGTAGACGGCGACGGTAAGGTAAGAATCAACGATGCTACATTACTGCAGCGTCATATGATTGAGCAGGAAGGCTACGTTCTTGACAAAGACTCAGACGCTTTCAAGGCGGGCGATGTTGACGGTGACGGCGAAATCACAATTGAAGACGTTACCCTCATTCAGCGCTACCTGGCTCAGTTTATTACAAAATTCCCTGTTGAGGAATAAATAACTGACAACTGAATAAAAATTTAACAGATAGAGGCGGAGAAATTCCGCCTCTATTTTTTTAAAAAATTGTAATATCTTCACTTGATAGAATCAAATATATGTGGTACAATAAATAAATATAGAAATATATTACGCAATGATAACGTCAGGTGAATATGAAAATAAACGAATTTTTAAAGGAACACAAAAACGCGGTGGTTGTTGTATGTGTGGTTCTGATCGCGGTTTTGCTTGTTGTAAACAGCATTATCGCGCACAACGTAACATCATCGGATGACAGCATCAACAAGATATCGGCTACCAATCCCAGATACAAGGAAATAATGGAAAACGGAGCAAGCGCGCTTGATCAGGATTCAAATCCGATGGCCGAAAGCACGACCTCAAACTCGACTCCCGCCACAAAAGCCGAAACTACGGCGCCGGAGTCTTCCGCCTCAACCCAGGGCACTACCGGCGAAACCGGTTCAACGGGCACTTCGGGTTCTATTCCGTTCGCGACCGCTATCGCTCCTGCGTATCCTGCCGACTACAGCGAGCAGTGGAATTTGGGGTATCTTATCGCTATTGACAACCCCGACACTACATACAGATGCTCAAAGGTCACCCTGAGCGACGCCGACCGCGACCTGCTCGAAAGGCTTTGCATGGGCGAGTTCGGCTCGGGCGGCTTTATAGGAGCAAGCCTTATCGCTCAGGCGGTAAAGGATGCTATGTGCTTTGACGGTTACACCAGCGTTGCCGACGTTATCCGCGAATGTCATTACACAGGCAGCACAAGCATAGGTACTAACAGCGAATGCAGACAGGCCGTCAGGTACATATTCGACGATAACCGCGACGCGGTTCAGCACCGCATTATGTATATGTACAACCCTTATATGGTTCAGAGCGCGTTCCACGAAAGCCAGAATTTTATTTTGTCTTACGCGGGAGTACGCTTCTTTGACCGCTGGGGATATTAATAGTTTTTAGCGGCCGCGCTTCATATGGAGTGTGGCCTCTTTTGGTATTGCGGATAGGGGGTATTAAATGAAAATCAGGATTTTATGTGTTTTGTTTTCTGTTCTTACCCTCGTTTTGTGCGCGTGCGGCGGAAAATCCGGAAGCAGCCAAGCCTCCGCCTCGCCTGACAGCGCCTCAAAAGCCTCGCCCGATACTCCGTCGACCCCCGACGAGTCCGCTACGGAGCATTATCTCGACCAAAGCGCCGCCGCCGAAAAAAAGGTTGAGCTGCTTGCATCAAAGCCGCTTAACGGCAAAAGCAAAAAGCTTGACGTAAAGGAGCTTTTGCAGAACCCGGAGCTGCCTACGGGCTGCGAGTCCGTGGCGCTGACCGCGGCGCTGAGGTATCTGGGATATGAAATCGATAAAACCGAGATCGCCGACAACTACCTGATATACGATGACGATATTTTTTGGGGCTTTGCGGGCGACCCCTACAGCTATGACGGCGCCGGTATTTATCCGCCCGGGCTTGTAAACACCGCTAATTATTTCTTTGAGCTTAACGGAGAGAAGCACTCTGCCGTTAACACGATGGGCTATTCTCTTGAAAAGCTTTACCGCCTTATCGACAACGGATATCCTGTGCTTGTATGGACGACAATGGATTTTTGGGAGCCTAATGTCATCGACACGGGTTATTATTTCGGCGACGAGGAATACTTTTGGTATGACAACGAGCACTGCATGGTGCTGACGGGATATGATTTGGACAGCAAAACACTGACCTTCTGCGATCCGCTTGAGGGCATCGTGACCTGCGGCGAGGACGAATTTGAGGCCATCTACAACGAAATAGGCAAGCTGTCAATGACGATCGTTGACTGTTCGGATATATGAGCGTTTCTTTGCTGTTCGCAGATAAAAATATGAGAGTAAATTGTTTGACATCTAATGTGTTTTGAGATATAATTATTCAGGTATAAATTTGGATAAAGCAAGGGGTAAAACACCATGAAAAGCCTAAGCTACCGCAAGATAATACTGATACTTGCGGATGTTTTCATTATAATAGTCAGCGGAATAACGCTGAACTATGCGCTTTCCCTGACAAAAATAATATCAGCCGAGGCAAGCGGAATGCTTTTTTACTATTTGCTGATAAATATTCTTACATGCGAGCTGATGATGCTGCTTTTCGGAGCTTATTCGCGGGTGTGGAGGTACTTTAATATCCGCGACTACATTATGTGCGCGGTAGGAATGACGGTAGGCTTCTTAATGGGCTACGGCGTATTGTTTTTGATAGACATGAAGCCGAGAAAGATTTTCTTTGCTTTGTTTTATGTATTCGCTACAATAGGAGTACTGCTTTTCAGGTTCCTGTTTAAATCCACTTTTTTAAGCATTGCGTCTTCAGGTCAGTCGACACCGTATAAACGCACAATGATAGTCGGAGCCGGTCAGGCGGGACGTATGATACTTACGGAAATAAACAACGCCCAAAATGACTCCAAAAATCCATCAGCCGATATGCTTCCCGTTTGTCTTGTTGACGACGATCCAAACAAGCTTCACCGCAAAATAGACGGCATTGAGGTTTTGGGAGTCTGCGCGGAGATCCCTCAGCTCTGCGAGGAACTGGATATCGACATTATTTTTGTTGCTGTCCCCTCCTGCGAGGAGGACGAAAAGCGCAGGATATTGGATTACTGCTCCTCTACAAAATGCGATATCCGGGTGGTTCCGTACCTGAGCGAGCTGCTACTCGGCGACAAGGATCCTCAACTTATTTCCCAGGCAAGAGAAATCAAATTCGAGGATCTGCTGGGCAGAAAGCCTATTGAATTCAACCGTAACAGAATAGCCCAGTTTATCTGCGACAAGGTGTGCATGGTTACCGGCGGCGGCGGCTCTATCGGCAGCGAGCTGGTGCGCCAGATCGCCAAGTACAGCCCCAAGCAGATCATTATTGTTGACATATACGAAAACAACGCCTATGACATTCAGCAGGAGCTGAGGCTTCAATACGGCGACGAGCTTGATTTGGTAACTCTTATCGCTTCGGTCCGTGACTACGACAAGATGGAGATCATTTTCAGGAAGTACCGCCCTCAGATCGTATTTCACGCCGCGGCTCATAAGCATGTTCCGCTTATGGAGAGCTGCCCCGAGGAAGCGGTCAAGAACAATATCTTCGGCACCTTTAACGTGGCTACGCTCTCCGAGTTTTACAAGGCGGATAAATTTGTAATGATCTCCACCGATAAGGCGGTCAACCCCACCAACGTAATGGGCGCAACAAAGCGCGCGTGTGAAATGATCATCCAGTACAAGGCGCAGACCACTACCCACACCGAGTTTGTAACAACGCGCTTCGGCAACGTTCTGGGCTCAAACGGCTCGGTCATCCCGCTGTTCCGCCGCCAGATCGAGAGCGGCGCTCCCGTAACGGTCACCCACCCCGACATTATCCGCTATTTTATGACGATCCCGGAGGCGGTTTCGCTCGTGCTTGAGGCAGGAGCGATGGCTAAGGGCGGCGAGATCTTCGTACTCGATATGGGCGCTCCCGTTAAGATCACAACGCTTGCGGAGAACCTTATCAGAATGTACGGCAAAGTCCCCTACAAGGAGGTCCCCATTATCTTTACCGGGCTGCGTCCGGGCGAAAAGCTGTTTGAGGAGCTGCTCATGGATGAGGAAGGGCTTAAATCCACCGCCAACAAAAAGATATTTATAGGAAATCAGATTTCCATCGACGCGGACGATATGCTGAAAAAGCTCGGCATTTTGCACGAATACGCCGAGGCTAACGACGCCGAAAAAACCGTGGAAATGCTCAGCGAGCTTGTCCCTACATTCACTCATAAACAATAATCATTCGGGAACACAGAACCTAAAAGTTATGTGTTCCTGTTTTTGTTTTGCTTTAAAGTGTTAAATCGGCAAAATCGACTTGACTTTTGCCTTTGTATATGATAAAATTTCTTTGTTTATGGTGTGTTATACTAAGGGTAGAAGCACTTAAAACAGCCGGTTCATTAATCGGAGTAATCACGCATAAAATAGCCTCTGGAAAAGGAGGAAGCAGAAGCTATTAGCGCCGGGACCCGAAAGGGTTGACGAGGGCTGGCAGTTATCGAAAGATTCGGCGGATGCTGCCACGGCAAAACGCGAAAGCGTACGGTGTGTCGATAAAGAGAAAGGAAAAAGCAGAATCAACACTGTAACAGAGGTTCTCTTGTCACCGAATATCAATAATGTTATAATGTTTAGTTTATCGGAGGATATAAATTATGAGAGTTATTATTCAGGACAATTACGATAAAATGTGCAAATGGGCAGCAAACTACATTGCCGACAAAATCAGAAATCACAAGGAGGACCGTCCCTTTGTTCTCGGCCTTCCCACAGGTTCTTCGCCAATCGGCGTTTACAAGGAGCTTTACACCATGAATCAGGCAGGCGAGCTTTCATTCGCAAATGTTGTTACCTTCAACATGGATGAGTACCTCGGACTTCCTCACGAGCATGACCAGAGCTACTGGTATTTCATGCACGACAATTTCTTTGATCACCTTGTTGACATGAAGCCCGAGAACATCAACATTCTCAACGGCATGACCGACGATCCCGAGGGTGAGTGCGCAAGATACGAGGAGAAGATCGCTTCTTACGGCGGAATCGACCTGTTCATGGGCGGCATCGGCGTTGACGGCCACATCGCTTTCAACGAGCCCTTTACAAGCCTTGCTTCACGCACAGGCGTAAGAAACCTCACAACCGATACCAGAATCGTAAACTCACGTTTCTTCGGCAATGATCCCGAGGCGGTTCCGGCTCAGGCGCTTTCAGTAGGCGTTGGCACAGTTACCGATTCAAAAGAAGTTCTGATTCTCATTAACGGCCACAACAAGGCTCGCGCTCTTGCGGAGACCGTTGAAGGTTCCGTAAGCCACAAGTGGACCTGCTCCGCTCTGCAGATGCACAACGGCGCTATCATCGCCTGCGACGAAGCTGCCTGCGGCGAGCTTACTGTTGACACTTACAAATACTTCCTCGACATCGAGAAGAAGGAGAGACTTTAATGTATACAATTAAGGATCTGTACGATCTTGACCACACACTCGCAAAAGATTATCTTTCACAGTTCACCTATCCGTGGGAGGCTCTTAAGGGCATCAAGGACTTTATCCTTGAGCTCGGCCCCACTCTCGGCGACGACTACACCGAGGTTTCACAGAACGTTTGGGTCCACAAGACCGCAACCGTATTTCCCTCGGCTTATCTGGGCGCTCCCTGCATCATCGGCCCCGAAACAGAGGTAAGACACGGCGCGTTTGTCCGCGGCTCGGCTCTTGTAGGCGCTAACTGCGTTGTCGGCAACTCGGTTGAGCTTAAGAACGTTATCCTGTTCGACCACGTTCAGACACCTCACTACAACTATGTTGGCGACTCTATTTTAGGCTACTTCTCACACATGGGCGCGGGTTCCATCACATCTAACGTTAAGTCCGACAAAAAGCTTGTTGTCGTTCACAACGGCACCGAGCTTATCGAAACAGGCATCAAAAAATTCGGCGCTATGCTGGGCGACTATGTTGAGGTCGGCTGCAACGCGGTTTGCAACCCCGGCACGGTTATCGGAAGACACTCAAGCGTTTATCCCACCTCTTGCGTGCGCGGCGTTATTCCCGAAAACTGCATTTTCAAAAACAGCGGCGCAGTCATTGAAAGGAAGGAAAACTAATGGGCAAATATTTTGGTACCGACGGCTTCAGAGGCGAGGCCAACAAGAATCTTACCTTTGAGCACGCCGTAAAAATCGGTCGTTTCCTGGGCTGGTATTTCGGCGAGAACATGGGTAAAAAGGCAAAGATAGTTATCGGCAAGGATACCCGCCGTTCCTCCTACATGCTTGAGTACGCGCTTTGCACAGGCCTTATGGCAAGCGGCGCCGACGCTTACATCATGCACGTTACAACCACTCCCTCGGTTGCTTATATCACACGCATCGACGACTTTGACTGCGGCATTATGATTTCCGCTTCACATAACCCCTTCTATGACAACGGCATCAAGCTGCTCAACGGCAAGGGCGAAAAGATGGAGGAGGAAACCCTGCTTAAGGTCGAGGACTATATCGACGACAAGCTTGAGATCCCGGTTGCTCAGCGCGGGGATATCGGCAGAACCGTTGACTATGTTTCGGGTCGCAACCGCTACATCGGCTACCTTATTTCCATGAGCAAATACAGCTTTAAGGACGTTAAGGTCGGTCTTGATGTAGCTAACGGCGCTGCATGGCAGATCGCAAAGGGCGTATTTGACGCTCTGGGCGCAAAGACTTATGTTATCAACGACAACCCCGACGGCTTTAACATCAACACCGACTGCGGTTCTACACATATCGAGCACCTGCAGAAGTTCGTTGTTGAAAAAGGCCTTGACGTGGGCTTTGCTTACGACGGCGACGCCGACCGCTGCCTTGCTGTTGACGAAAAGGGCAATGTTGTTACAGGCGACCACATACTCTATATGTACGGCTGCTACATGAAAGAGAGAGGCAAGCTCCTTAACAATAAGATAGTTGCCACCATTATGAGCAACTTCGGACTGTTCAAGGCGCTTGACAAGGTCGGAATCGAGTACGACAAGACCAGCGTAGGCGACAAATATGTCTACGAGAACATGGTAAAGACCGGCAACCGCCTCGGCGGCGAGGAATCCGGACACATCATCTTCCAGAAGTACGCCACAACGGGCGACGGCATTCTTACCTCTCTTAAGCTTATGGAGGTTATGCTTGCCAAGGAGAAGCCCATGAGCGAGCTTGCGGCTCCCATGGTTATGTATCCCCAGGTTCTTAAGAATGTTCGCGTTCACTCAAAGCCCGACGCAAAGAACGATCCCGACGTTCAGGCTGAGGTCGCAAAGGTTGCCGAGGTTCTCGGCGACAACGGAAGGATCCTTCTCCGCGAGTCAGGCACCGAGCCCGTTATCCGCGTTATGGTTGAGGCAGGTTCCGACGAAGAGTGCGAGAAGTATGTTGATCAGGTTATCGACGTAATCCGCGCTAAGGGACACATCATCTAAAATAAAAGCTGTTTAAAAGCCGAAAGGGTATTGCGCCTTTTCGGCTTTTTATTCTGTGTATTTCGACGGTTTTCTCCAAAAAATTAAAAAACTGTAATATTGCGCTTGTTTTTTGTTACCGCTTTGTGTATAATGATTGTGTATGCAACAACAACTCTGATTGGAGGAATAAAAATGAGCAGAAAATCAATAAGGAGGCTGACCGCCGCGGGACTTTGCGTTTTGATGTGCGCCGCTTCCTTTCTGACCGCTTTTGCGGACAGCGAACCCGTTACAATAGCGGAGTGCGGAAACCTGCAGCTTACCCTGCCGGATAACATGTCGGCGGTTACCCGTTCAAGCGATTCGAGCGATAGGTATTTTTCGCGCCACAACCTGACTTATCAGGAGGTTCAGGAGATGTTCTCCAAAACCGATACATATATGCAGGCTATGGACAACGACAACGTGATCACCCTTACGCTGACATACTCCGACACGGATATAAACGATTTCAACAAGTTCTCAAACGCCGAGCTTGCCGAGGTCGCCCATAACTTTATCACTGAGAGCGGCACTGATGTCAAGTATAAAAACAGCACTCAGGATGAAGCCGGAAAAGAAATGGTCTGGCTGTATTTTGAAACAAGCGTGCGCGATGCCGCCGCCAATACAGACAAAAAGCAGTATCAGGCTACTACCGTTTATAACGGCAAAAACATTACTCTTACTATCTTAAGGAACGAGGGCGACGTCGAGGCGAGCGATTATTCAACGCTTGAGTCGGTCGCAAAAACCGTTAAGTTCCCCGCAAAGGAAAAGCCCGCCGACAAAAAAATGCTTATGCTTATCGTTATCGGCGCAGGCGCGGCAATAATTATTATCCTTTTGATTATAATCATTGTGACCGTAAAGAAGTCAAAGCGCCGCAAGGCAAAGGCGCGCAACGATAAGATCCTTGAGGAGCTTGCCGACAAGTACCAGACGCGTCCCAATAAACCGCAGCCCGCAGTAAAGCAGGAGAGCGCGGCGCCTAAACAGGAATATTCCGATAATGACGAATATCAGGATATAGAAAAGCCGCTTCCTTCCGAGAGCATTCAGAGCTTTAGCAAAAGCTACGATGAGGCTTACGACGACGATATGCCGAAGCGTAAGTATTCGGATGAGGACATCGCAAGGCTGCTGGGCGATCTGGAGGACGACGAAAATTTTATTGATACACTGCCCGAAACAGAGGCTGACTCCGACGGCGACGCGGAGGTTAGGGACAGTGTTATCCAAAAGAACGACGTTATCTCGGAATTTTTTGAGGACGAGGAAGACGCGTCAATAAACGCGGCGGAAGAAGCCGTATCAGCCTATACCGACCCCGTGGAGGAAGCTCCCGGGCAAACGGAAGAAGAAACAAACACCCCCACGGCCGAAGAAGCGCCCGATACCTCTGAAGAGGAAACAGAGGAGGAAACCGCCGAAGAAAGCCCCGTCGAGGAGCAAGCTGAGGTTCCCGAAGAAGCCGAAGCCATTGAGGAGCAGACTGAGGTTCCCGAAGAAGCCGAAGCCGCCGGGGATCAGACTGAGGTTTCCGAAGAAACAGAACCCGTCGAGGAGCAGAGCGAAAACTCCGGCGAAGCCAAAGCTGAGGAGAAAGAAAACTCCGATGACGGCAAATCAGAATCAGACGATGAGGCCGACGAGGAATTTGATGAATTGCTAAACGACGAGGTGCTTGTCCGAGAGGAATCAAGGCAGGAGCGCTTTAAGAACAGCAACGACTTCTTTGAGGAAGCGCCGAGAAGGATTTTCGGCGTGATCAGCAGCAAGCAGATCGCGGACGCCGAGGAATACGACGTTATCGGCGAGGAGGAGCAGCGCGCGGTCGAAATCGAAAAAGAGCAGCCAAAGGCAAAGGAGCGCAAGAGCTTCGGCGCCTCGGTAAAAAGCTTTTTCACCCACTGCGGATATTTCGCTACACACGTAAAGCGTGAAATCAAGCGCAAGCGCGCCAAAAGCAAGCGGAAAAAGGCAGAGGAGGAGCGCCGCCGCCGTCAGATGGAGCGCCGTCAGCAGGAGCGCGCCGTAAAGGAGCGCCGCCGTGACAGTAACGGACTGGTTCAGGTGCGCAGCCGCGACGACCGCCCGAGAAATCCGAGGCAATAAGGAGCAAATATGAGTTTACTTATAAAAAACGCGCACGTCGTTTCACCTGCGGACGGAATAAACGATGTGCTGGATATTCTGATTGAGGGCGGCAAAATAGCTCAAATCGGAAAAGACCTTCACGCCGACGAGGAAATCAACGCGGAAGGATTATACGCCGTTCCCGGGCTTACCGATATGCACGTTCACCTGCGCGACCCGGGGCAGACTCAAAAAGAAGATATTATCACGGGCTGCCGCGCGGCCGCTGCCGGAGGCGTAACAAGCCTTTTGGCAATGCCTAACACCGTGCCCGCCGTCGACGATCCCGAAACCGTCAGATATATTCTTGACAAGGCGAAAAACGCCGACGCAAAGGTGTATGTCGCGGCGAGCGTTACAAAGGGCTTGAAAAGCATTGAGCCGACGGATTTGGAGGCGCTGAAAAACGCTGGCGCCGCTGCTTTGAGCGACGACGGCAGACCGGTAGAGAACACCAAGTTTTTAAGCGACGCCATGAAAAAAGCGCCGAAGCTCGGCATGACGGTTGTTGCGCACTGCGAGGACTTGTTCCTTGCGGACGGCGGCAAAATAAACAAGGGCGAGGTGTCGCGCGCTCTGGGCGTAAAGGGAATCCCCGTTTCCGCCGAGGACTGCGGAACCGCAAGGGAAATAGCGCTTGCGGCTGCTGAGAATGTGCCGATACACATCTGCCATGTCAGCACCAAAACGAGCGTGGCTCTGGTTCGTGACGCTAAGCGCCGCGGAGTCAAGGTCACTGCCGAGACCGCGCCGCACTACTTCTCGCTTACGGAAAAGGAGCTTTTAAAGCGCGACGCGGATTACCGCATGAATCCGCCGCTCCGTACAGCGGAGGACGTTAAGGCGATCATAGAGGGCTTGAAGGACGGTACGCTAGATTGTATTGCCACCGACCACGCGCCTCACACGCCCGAGGAAAAGGCTGATTTTGAAAAAGCTCCAAACGGCTCTATCGGCATGGAGACCTCGCTTGCAGTCGGAATAACTTATCTGGTAAAGACAGGCCAGCTGACGTTTGACGAGCTTGTGCGCAAAATGTCGGTCAATCCCGCAAAGATCCTCGGAATTGAGGCGGGCTCGTTTTCGGTAGGCTCGTCCGCCGATATAGCGCTTGTCGATATAACCGAGCAGTGGACGGTCGACGTCGATTCGCTCCACGGAAAAAGCAAAAACACCCCGTTCAAGGGCATGACGCTCACGGGCAGGGTGAAGAAAACACTGCTGGACGGCAAGGTCGTTTTTGAGTGTGAATGATACCATTGGATAGATGATAACATTTTAAGACTTATCATCCGTTGGTTGTAGGGGAGGTGCTTGCCGCCTCCCGGGAGTTTGCACATAGCTTTGGGAGACCGCAAGGGTCTCCCCTACAAAAAAATCAAGTTTTTGTAGTTACAGACAATTAGGGCGCGCCGCGCCCTTTTCAATGATACATTTGGGTAAATAGGAGAGATAATTATGGCACAAAAAGGTAATCTTCTGTCCGTCAGACAGGACATACGAGTTGTAGACGCTACTCTGCGCGACGGAGGTCTTTGCAACGATTTCCGCTTTTCAGACGATTTTGTCCGCGACCTCTACAAGTCGAACATCAAAGCGGGCGTTGACTATATGGAATTCGGCTACAAGGCATCAAAGGAGATATTTGACGAGGACGACTTCGGAAAGTGGAAGTTCTGCAACGACAGCGACATCCGCGACATAGTAGGAGAAAACAACTCCAAAATGAAGATCGCCGTTATGGCGGACGTAGGCAGAACGGACTTTGAGGAGGATATCATTCCGAAAAACGAAAGTCCCATCGACCTTATCCGCATTGCCACATACATCAACACGATCCCCGCGGCCGTTGAGATGATCGAGTACTGCGCCAAGCAGGGCTACGAAACAACGATAAACATCATGGCTATTTCAAAGGCGCGTACCGAGGATCTGAACACTGCGCTCAACATTCTCGGCCAGACGCCCGTTTCGTGCTTCTATATCGTTGACAGCTACGGCTCCCTCTACCCCGAAGAGGCTCGCCGCTACGCCGAGATGTACGGTGAGATCGCCGAGAAATACGGCAAAAGCACGGGTATTCATGCCCACAACAACCAGCAGCTCGCCTTTGCGAACACCATCGAGGCAATGGCGTTCGGCGCCAGCTACCTTGACGCCACGGTTGACGGAATGGGCAGAGGCGCCGGCAACTGCGCGCTTGAGCTGCTTCTCGGGTTCCTTAAAAACCCGAAATACAAGGTCAACCCCATTATCAAGATGATGCAGAACCATATGACAAAGCTCCGCGAGGAGGGCATAAAGTGGGGCTACGACGTGCCCTACATGCTCACGGGTCAGTACAACACCCATCCGCGTCCGGCTATCCAGTTTGTACAGGACGGAAGAAAAGACTACTACAAGTTTGCTAACGACCTTTACGATATTATTAACAGCTGATAATTGGAGGATAATATGGCTTTTGACAGACTGATAGAAAAAATCATTGAGAAACAGAACCCAACCGTAGCGGGGCTCGACCCAAAGCTCGACTATGTTCCCGCTTCAATCAAAAACGCCTGCTTTGAAAAGTACGGCAAAACCCTTGAGGGCGCGGCTGCGGCGCTGTTTGAGTTCAACAAGGCGATAATCGACCAAATCTACGACATCGTACCCGCAATCAAGCCCCAGGCGGCATATTATGAAATGTACGGCTGGCAGGGCGTTAAAGCCCTCGCCGATACTATAGCCTACGCAAAGTCAAAGGGCATGTTCGTTATGACCGACGGCAAGCGCAACGACATCGGAACCACGATGGAGGCGTACGCCACGGCTCATCTCGGCACGACCGACGTCGAGGGCGAGAGCGTCGACGCCTTCGGAGCGGACGCGCTGACAGTAAACGGCTACCTCGGCACCGACGGAATCAAGCCGCTTTTGAACATCTGCAAGGCTAAGGACAAGGGAATATTTGTGCTTGTAAAGACCTCTAATCCCAGCTCGGGCGAGCTTCAGGACTTAAAGCTTGAAAACGGCGTTTCCGTTTATGAGCAGATGGGCAAAATGTGCGAGAGCTGGGGCGGGGAGCTGCCCGGAAAATACGGCTATTCGGGCGTGGGCGCCGTTGTGGGCGCTACCTATCCCGAGCAGCTCGCCGAAATGCGCGAGAAAGCGCCCCACACCTTCTTCCTTGTGCCGGGCTACGGCGCTCAGGGCGGCGGAGCTCAGGACGCTAAAAACGCCTTTGATAAAAACGGCTTGGGCGCGATAATCAACTCCAGCCGCGGTATTATGTGCGCGTGGAAAAAGCAGGGGCTCACGGAGGACGACTTTGCCGAAGCCGCGAGAGTTGAAGCACTGCGCATGAAAGAGGATATTTTGTCGGTGATTGGTGAAATAAAGGCATGAGCCGAAAACAATTGTTAAATATTTAACTAATTGTCCCGATAAATATTGACATAGCTTTTTAAAAGGCGTATAATATTCACTGTTATGGTAGAAAAAATGGGGTAGTTTGGAGTCAGGAAACCGAATCCACACACCTACACTAATCAAAAGGGAGTAATAAATATGGCAAGAGTTTACAATTTTTCTGCGGGTCCTTCAATGCTGCCCGAGTCCGTTCTGAAAAAAGCGGCAGCTGAAATGCTCGACTACGAGGGTACAGGTCAGAGCGTACTGGAAATGTCACACCGCAGCAAGGCGTTTGACAAAATCATCAAGGACGCCGAGGCGCTTCTCAGAGAAGTAATGAACATCCCCGACAACTACAAGGTCATGTTCCTTCAGGGCGGCGGTTCAACCCAGTTTGCAATGGTAGCCCTCAACTTTATGAACAAGAACAACAAGGCTGACTACATCGTTACAGGTCAGTGGGCTAAGAAGGCTCTCCAGGAGGCTCAGCGCTACGGCGACGCGGTTGCTGTTGCGTCCTCAGCCGACAAAACCTTCACCTACATTCCCAAGACAGACAAGTCGATGTTCCGCAAGGACGCCGACTATGTATATATCTGCATGAACAACACCATTTACGGTACTGTTTATCACGAGCTCCCCGATACAGGCGATATTCCGCTCATCGCTGATATCTCATCCTGCATCTGCTCAACTCCGCTCGACATCACCAAGTTCGGCGCTCTGTTCGCAGGCGCTCAGAAGAACATGTCAGGCGCGGGCGTTACTATCGCTATCGTAAGAGAGGATCTTCTCGGCAACGCTATGGACATCACACCCACAATGCTCAACTACAAGATCCATGCCGACGGCCAGTCGCTCTACAACACACCGCCCTGCTACTCAATTTATGTTGCCAAGCTCGTTCTCGAGTGGATCAAGAACGACATCGGCGGCCTTGAGAAAATGCAGGAGCTCAACGAGAAGAAGGCTAAGCTGCTTTACGACTTCCTCGACAGCTCAGAGCTGTTCAAGGGCACGGTTGTTCCCGAGGATCGTTCGCTTATGAACGTTCCCTTCGTAACAGGCGACGCCGACCTCGACGCAAAGTTCGTTAAGGAGAGCACCGAGGCAGGCCTTGTTAACCTTAAGGGCCACCGCACAGTAGGCGGCATGAGAGCTTCCATCTACAACGCTATGCCTTACGAGGGCGTTGTTGCTTTGGTTGACTTTATGAAGAAGTTTGAGGCTGAGAACAAATAATCGATTCGCAATGCGTAATGGCGGGCGTGCGCACCACGCCCGCTAAACATATTACTGAAAAGGATGAATGACATGTACAATGTATTGACATTAAATAAAATCGCCGCTGTCGGCACAAAGCGCCTCGGCGACAACTACACCTGCGGCGACGACGTGCAGAACCCAGACGCTATTCTTGTTCGTTCGGCTGCTATGCACGACATGGAGTTCGGCGACAACCTTCTCGCTATCGCAAGAGCGGGCGCCGGCACAAACAACATTCCCAAGGACAAATGCACCGAGCAGGGTATCTGCGTGTTCAACACTCCCGGCGCAAACGCAAACGCCGTTAAGGAGCTCGTACTCACCGGCCTGCTTCTCGCTTCAAGAAAGGTCGTTGAGGGCATTGAGTGGGCAAAGACGCTTAAGGGCACAGGCGACGAAATGGGCAAAAAGGTCGAAAAGGGCAAGAGCCAGTTTGTAGGCCCCGAAATCACAGGCAAGACACTCGGCGTTGTAGGTCTTGGCGCTATCGGCATTCTGGTTGCCAACGTAGCCGCAGCCGTAGGTATGGACGTTATCGGCTTTGACCCCTTCCTCAGCGAAGCAAACAAGGCTAAGCTCGATCCCGCCGTTAAGATCATGGGCAGCAACGAAGAGGTTATGGTAAACTGCGACTACCTCTCGATCCACGTTCCGCTTCTTCCCGATACAAAGGATATGGTAGACGCTGACATGATCGCTAAAATGCGCGACGGCGTTCGCATCCTCAACTACAGCCGCGACGGTCTTGTAAACAGCGACGCGCTCCTCGACGCTCTTAAGAGCGGCAAGGTTGCTAAGTATGTGACCGACTTCGGCAACGATCAGATCCTCGGCGAGGAGAACGTTATCGTAATTCCTCACCTGGGCGCTTCAACCCCCGAGTCTGAAGACAACTGCGCTGTAATGGCTTGCAACCAAATCAAGGATTACATCGAGAACGGCAATATCGTTAACTCGGTCAACCTGCCCGCCCTCTCGGTTGAGAGAAACGGCAGCCGCGTTACCGTTATCAGCAAGGCTGACGCCGACGTAAAGAGCGTCAACGTTGCAGGCATGACAGGCTTCAACACCAAAACCCGCGGTGATTACGCTTATACTATCATCGACGGCGCAACTCAGGACGACGCTGACAAGCTCGCCGCTGTTGACGGTGTTGTAAAGGTAAGATTTATCGGTTAATAAAACCAACAAAAAGAGCGTTGCTGTCATTCTCACAGTAACGCTCTGTTTTTTCATCGTGCTAATCAAGGTCACTAATAATTTTTCAGGCGCAATAAAGCTTAACAGGATGATTGCGTTATACTAATTCCTGATAGAAAAAAGACCGCAACGGCTGTACGATTTTATGATGGGTATTATATCAGAACAGGGAGAGCAAAATGAAAACAGTCATTATTCACGGTCAGAGCCACAAAGGCTCTACTTACCATATCGCGCGTATTCTTGCCGACAAAATCGGAGGAGAAACGACTGAGTTTTTCCTGCCGAGGGACTTCGGTGAGTTTTGCTGCGGATGTACGCGCTGCTTTGTCGAGGATGAATCGAAATGTCCCCACGCCGAAAAGCTTTCGCGTATTACTCAGGCTATGGACGAGGCTGATGTCGTTATCCTTGCCAGTCCCGTCTACGTTTATCACGCAACGGGGGCTATGAAGGCGTTTTTGGATCACTACGGTTACAGATGGATGCCTCACCGTCCCGAGGAGAAGATGTTCAAAAAGCAGGGCGTATGCATTTCCACAGCCGCAGGCGGCGGCATGAAATCCACCAATAAGGATATGGCGCACAGCTTGTTTTTCTGGGGGATCCCGAAGATTTACAAATTCGGGATCGGAGTCGCCGCTATTAACTGGGAACGCGTAAGCGAAAAAAAGAAAAACAAAATCAAAAGGAAAACCGATTCTATCGCCTCAAAAATCCGAAACAAAAACGGCAGAGCAAAGCCGGGCTTAAAAACCAAAGGGTTCTTTTTCCTCATGCATAAGCTCCAGAAAAACGGTTGGAACGAGGCTGATGCGCGCTATTGGAAGGAAAAAGGCTGGACAGGAAAAATCCGTCCTTGGAAATGAAAACGATCAAAACGCTGAGGTGAAAACATGGAAAATCTGATTGTCAACGGCGCTGCGTATAAAATAATAAAGCTGCTCGGCAAGGGCAAGGGCGGCTATTCCTACCTTGCCGAACGCGAGG
>CAZVSQ010000014.1:16984-17101 GCA_964629925.1 uncultured Ruminococcus sp. | reverse complement strand
GTCGCCTGCACCGCGCTATCCTCTTAACCGATTTTTGATAGAAAGCTTAAGTTGACGACATTGCCTTGTCAGGGAGTAGACAGAATATATCTCTGGCTCTTAACTTTGGGAAACACC
>CAZVSQ010000014.1:15677-16974 GCA_964629925.1 uncultured Ruminococcus sp. | reverse complement strand
GAAAACGCACTGTAACTGGCAGGCTCCCCTGCGCAAAGGTCGCCTGTACCGCGCTACCCTATTAACCGATTTTTGATAGAAAGCATAAGTTTATGACCTTGCCTCAACATCTCCTTGACGTATAACTTAATAATGTGATATTATAGTGTCAGAAAAATTACGGAGGAATAAAAGTGGACATATTATTAAATATTCTGCTGCTTGTTGTCGGCTTTGCGGCGCTGATAAAGGGCGCTGATTTTTTTGTTGACGGCAGCGCGGCTCTTGCGCGGACGTTCAAGGTGCCGGGCGTTATAATCGGTCTTACTATCGTAGCAATGGGCACGAGCGCACCCGAGCTTGCGGTAAGCACGTCTGCGGCTGTTGAAGGCTCCAACGAGATCGCCATAAGCAACGTTACCGGCTCCAATATTTTCAATCTGCTTGCGGTGCTTGGAGTTTGCGCCATTATCCGCCCGCTTCCTATCGACAGGGGCATAGTAAAGCGCGATTTTCCGTTTTCGATAGCCGTTACACTGGCGGTGCTTGCCGCGGCGGGCTTCAACGTTATTTTCGGCGCTGTTCCTTTTGACTCGCCCTTTACAAAAGAGGTTGGCGTTATCAGCCGTCCGTTAGGAATAGTATTGCTTGCGGTGTTTGCCGCGTATCTGGTTTTGCTTATATTTATGGCAAGAAAAGACAGAACCGAGGGAATCGATAAAGAACCGATGGCGGTATGGAAAAGCCTTATTCTTATCGTTGTCGGCGTTGCCTGTATTATCATCGGAGGACAGCTTGTAGTCAACAACGCGCGCGATATAGCGGCTTCGTTCGGAATGTCAGAAACGTTGATAGGGCTTACGGTAGTGGCGCTGGGAACCTCGCTTCCCGAGCTTGTGACCTCGATAGTAGCCTCGCGCAAGGGCGAAAACGGACTTGCCGTAGGAAACGTGGTCGGCTCAAACCTGTTCAACCTGCTGCTTATTCTGGGCGTATCGGGCACTATCCACCCAATAGCCGTAAATTACGCCTCGGTAATAGATTTGGGAATACTGCTTGCAGTATCAATCGCTGTTTATGTGTTCTCGCTTACAAAGAAAATCAGCAGGGCAGAGGGCGCGGTAATGGTGCTGATGTATTTAGCGACCGTGGGCTTTGCTATTGCAAGAAATTACTGGTAAAAAAATCGGTCGGGACTGACTTAATTGTCTCCCGACCGTCTTTTTTTATTGAATTGCTTTAATTTGATACCGCCGTTGATGAACGTTTCCGATAAATAGAACGTTATTATACTATTATCAAATAAAACACTTTAACA
>CAZVSQ010000014.1:0-15667 GCA_964629925.1 uncultured Ruminococcus sp. | reverse complement strand
GTCATATCTCGCGGGTTGGAAAGAATTGTTTATCGCAAACATCTGATTCGCGTCGTGGGTCAAGCGTCATGCTTGTATTGCTGTGCAGAAGAATAGCCGTGCGCCTTGTCGAGCAGCATATCCTTTACCTTCATAAGCCTTGTGCGGCTTGATCGGTCGTTTTCCTCAAGCTTCATTGAGATAAACTTGATAGTCTCCTGATAACGCGGTATCATAACGTGCTCAAGCGAATTAACGCGGCGGCGCGTTTTTTCTATTTCCGCCGACATCAGCTCGCAGCTTTTTTCGTGCTGCGCCAACAGGATAAGGTCGGGCAATACGCGGTCGAGTGAGGTTATAGCGTCGTCAAGCTCAAACGAGGTGAACGCAAAGCCGTAAGGGAAGATATCGCCCTTGTCGGCGGTTCGGGTGTCAGCCTCAAACTGAGGAATCTCAACGCTCATTACGTTCTTGGCGCTTATTTCAAGATTTATCTGCTGCTTTGGAGAGAGCAGCGAGCCGTCGAGCGCCTGCTTGCTCATTACCGCCGAGGCGTTAACAAAGTGGGCGTTGCAGGTTTCAAGCTCGCGCTCAACCTTTTCGCGCAGGTCGCGCGTCTCACGCACCAGCTCAAGGAACTGCCGCATAAGCTCGTCGCGCTTATCCTTTAACATTTTATGTCCCCTTATCGCGGTGACAAGCTGTTTTTTCAGCTTGCTAAGCTGCATTCGCGTGGGGTTTACATTCATAACTGCCATATTTTATACCTCAAATGATTATTTAATAATCATTATCCCTCGGGATAAAACTCGTCGAGCATATCGTCCTTGATACGCTTCAATTCACTTCTGGGGAGAATCGCCAGCAGCTTCCAGCCGATGTCAAGAGTTTCCTCGATCGATCGGTTGACGTCGTAGCCCTGCGATACATACTCTCTCTCAAACGCTTCGGCAAACTCAGCGTACTTTTTATCCATCTCGGTAAGAGCCGCCTCGCCCAGGATCACCATAAGCTCTCTTGCGTCCTTGCCTCGCGCGTATGCCGCGAAAAGCTGGTTCATTGTGGCAGCGTGGTCTTTTCTTGTTCTGTCGGGGCCTATACCCTTGTCCTTAAGACGCGACAGTGAGGGCAGTACGTCGATAGGAGGAGTTACGCCCTTGCGGTAAAGCTCGCGGCTGAGGATGATCTGACCCTCGGTGATGTAGCCGGTAAGGTCGGGGATCGGGTGAGTCTTGTCGTCCTCGGGCATGGTGAGGATCGGGATAAGCGTGATAGAGCCGTCCTTGCCGCGCAGTCTGCCCGCTCTCTCGTACAGAGTGGCAAGGTCGGTGTACATGTAGCCGGGATATCCGCGTCTGCCGGGAACCTCCTTGCGCGCGGCGGATACCTCGCGCAGAGCGTCGGCGTAGTTGGTGATGTCCGTCATGATTACCAGAACATGCATACCAAGGTCGAATGCTAAATATTCGGCTGCCGTAAGCGCCATTTTAGGTGTGGCGATACGCTCGATAGCCGGGTCGTTGGCAAGGTTTACAAACATTACGGTACGGTCGATAGCGCCCGTCTCCTTGAACGACTGTACAAAGTATTCTGACTCCTCAAAGGTGATACCCATAGCGGCAAATACAACGGCGAACTGCTCGTTTTTGCCGCGAACCGTCGCCTGACGCGCTATTTGAGCGGCAAGCCGGGCATGAGGGAGACCGGAAGCAGAGAAGATGGGGAGCTTCTGACCTCTTACAAGGGTATTAAGTCCGTCGATTGCCGAAACGCCTGTCTGGATAAACTCCTGCGGATAGTTGCGCGCAGCCGGGTTCATGGGCGTGCCGTTAACGTCCAGGCGCTTTTCGGGAATAAGCGCGGGGCCGTCGTCTATAGGGTTGCCGAGTCCGTCGAACACGCGCGAGAGCATGTCGGGCGATACGGGCAGCTCCATTGAGCGCCCCAGAAAGCGGACCTTTGAGTCGGCAAGGTTGATGCCTGCCGCAGATTCAAAGAGCTGTACAAGCGCGTTGCTGCCGTTTACCTCAAGCACCTTGCAGCGGCGTGTTTCACCGCTCGGAAGCTCGATCTCGCCAAGCTCGTCGTATTTAACGTCGTCAACGTCGCTTATCATCATAAGAGGACCTGCTACCTCTCGAATGGTACGGTATTCCTTTGGCATCAGTCATCACTCCTTTTCAAAACGTCGCCGATTTCAGCGTCAAGCTGCGATTCGATCGACTCAAACTCAGCCCGGATTTTATCCTCGGGCTCGTATTTAAAACGTCCTATGCGCTCGCGCACGGGGATATTAACAAGCATTTCAATGTTGGCGCCCTTGTCAAGAGCCTCGCGCGCCTTGTCGTAATAGCTCAAAATTGCGCGCATCATAAGCACCTGCTTGGGAAGCGAGGTGTAAGTGTCGGTGGGGTCAAAGGCGTTCTGGTGCAGATAGTCCTCGCGGATCGAACGCGCGCTCTCAAGCTTAAGACGGTCGGGAGCGGAAAGAGCGTCCATACCTACAAGGTTTACTATTTCCTGCAGCTCGCTTTCGTCCTGAAGCAGAGCCATAAGTCTTGAGCGAAGCTGCATAAAGTCGGGAGCGGCGTTCTGCGCAAACCACTTTTCAAGCTGATCTGTATAAAGCGAATACGAAGTAAGCCAGTTGATAGCGGGGAAGTGGCGCTTGTAGGCGAGGTTTGCGTCCAAGCCCCAGAATACCTTTACAATACGCAGTGTAGCCTGCGAAACAGGCTCCGAAATATCGCCGCCGGGCGGTGATACCGCGCCGATGACCGACAGCGCGCCCTCGGTATCCTCGGAGCCGTTTACAAGCACGCGTCCCGCTCTTTCATAAAACTGAGCAAGACGGCTGCCCAGATACGCGGGATAGCCTTCCTCACCGGGCATTTCCTCAAGCCGTCCCGACATCTCGCGCAGAGCCTCAGCCCAGCGTGAGGTAGAGTCAGCCATGAGCGCTACGGTGTAGCCCATGTCGCGGAAGTACTCGGCGATCGTGATACCCGTGTATATAGAAGCCTCACGCGCCGCAACGGGCATGTCGGAGGTGTTGGCGATAAGCACGGTCCTCTCCATAAGCGAGTTGCCCGTGCGCGGGTCTTTAAGCTCGGGGAACTCGTTAAGTACGTCGGTCATCTCGTTGCCGCGCTCGCCGCAGCCGATGTAAACGATGATGTCAGCCGCCGCCCATTTAGCGAGCTGGTGCTGAACAACGGTCTTGCCTGAGCCGAACGGGCCCGGAACCGCCGCTACGCCGCCCTTCGCAAGCGGAAACAGCGTGTCGATGGGGCGCTGACCGGTGGTGAGCAGAATATCGGGGGACAGCTTCTTTTTATAAGGTCTGCCTACGCGGACAGGCCAAGTCGTAAACATCTTGATTTCTTTGTCGCCGCTCTCGGTCTTGATGACAGCTACGGCGTCGTCGATTGTAAACTCGCCCTCGGAGATCTTGGCAACGGTACCCTCGGTTTTATTGGGAACCATTATTTTGTGCAGCACGGCGGCTGTCTCCTGAACAGTGCCCAGCACGTCGCCTGCCTTTACCTTGTCGCCGGCTTTGGCAACAGGGGTGAACTTCCACTTTTTAGAGTGGTCGAGCGAGGGAACGTCGATACCGCGTTTGAGGTTTGTGCCGGCTACCTTCATTATCTCGTCAAGAGGGCGCTGGATTCCGTCATAAATAGCGCCGATTAGTCCGGGGCCGAGCTCAACGGACAGCGGAGCGCCGGTGCTCTCTACGGTTTCGCCGGGGCCGAGACCCGAGGTCTCCTCATATACCTGAATAGAAGCGCGGTCGCCGTGCATCTCGATGATCTCACCGATAAGACGCTTGCTGCTTACGCGCACAACGTCAAACATATTCGCGTCGCGCATACCCTCGGCAATAACAAGAGGACCGGCGACCTTAGTTATAATTCCTGTTTTCAATTTATCCACCTCAATTATTAAAGATGATGTCAGAGCCTACTGCCTTTTCAACAAAGGCGGACAGGCGTTTAACGCCCGTGCCCTGATTGCCCGTAACGCCCGGGATCGGGATTATTGCGGGAGTCAGCCTGTCCTCGTAGCGGGCGCGAACCTTATCCGACGCGTGGTAAACGGTTTCTGTCAGATAAATAACGGCGTAGCGGTCGCTGTCGGCAACACGGCGCAGCAGCGCGCCTGCTTCGGCTGTATCATCACAGGGGTAAATGTCAAGTCCGACAGCGGAAAAGCCCTTGATGCTCTCGCCGTCGCCGATGACGGCAATGTTCTTAGCCATAAATTTCACGCAGCCTTTCCCTGATGATGTCTGTTTCTGTTTTGGTCTTTATGCCGCTCGCAATGATGTGAAGCACCTTTTTCTGCGCTTCCTCGCCGAGGTAGTAACCGAGCAGCGGCTCGGCGCCCTCGCTTGCGCGCTTGCAGCTTTCCTTCGCCGAGATGATAAGCCTGTCGTCGACAAACTTCTCGAATGCCGAAGGAGAGATTTTGTATTGTTCAATCGCCTTGTCGCAGCCGAAGCCGCGCGTTTTAGATAGTACGTCTAAAAGCGAGTCAAAGCCCTTGAGCGCGGCGGCGATTATTTTGTCGCGGTCAAAGCCCTCAAAGCTTACAAGAGCGGATTTCAGATAGTGCCTGTCGGCACCCGTCCTTGCGGCGCGTATAGCGATTTTTGCGTTGCTGAAGAATACAAGCGTCCTGAAGTACTCCTTTAAAAACTCTGAGCGAAAGCCCGCGCCGAGCCTTAACATTTCCTTCATTACCGCCTTGTCGAGCACGGCGTCGCACGCCCTGGCGTCGCCCGTATGAGCCAGCAGGTCGTACGCCTTTTCGGCGGCGGGAGAAAGCCATTCGGGCAGCTCTTTCATGTTCCTGTGCTCAATGGCGCTGATGATGACCTTGTGCTCTATAGTAGAAGGGGAGATGAGCAGGGCGGTGTAGTAGTCGCGCGCGGACATCGTTCCCTTAAGAGCCGCCTTGAAGTTGTGGACGTCGTTCTGGATAAGGAACGGCGAAAAAATCTCAAAGTCGGGGGCAACGCTTTTAAGATAAGCCCATACCTCGTCCGAGTGCCGCTCTATCAGCCCGTCAAAGCCGCTGCCGCTGCCGTAGCCCTTGTCCTCAAGCATCTGGCAGAGCTCGTCAACGCTTTTGCAGCCTAAAAGCTGCTCAATGTCGGTTTTGTTAAACAGGGCGTTTTCTCTTGCGCGGACAGAGCCTATGGAAAATTCATATGATAAAGCCATACATCCCCCTTACCGCGCGAAAAGCTCTTTGTTTATGAGGTCTTCGATTTCGTCGCGCTTAGAGCTGATGATCGCGGAAAATTCCATATTTTCCTCTACGTCGCCGCTTTTTAATATAAAGCCGCCGCTGATGTCTGCGGGCGCGGAGCTGACGTCAGCGTCAAGTCCCGCCGCCGCGAGTCTTTTTTCAAAGTTTTCGGGCTTGCGGTCCAAGTCCTTCTGATTAAGGAGAACCACGCCCTTTTTGCCCTTTAGCTGGGCAGCAAGGCGGTAAAGCGCCTCAAAGTATTCACAGTCGTCAAGCCCGAGCAAATAGCTTTCGAGCGCGTCGACGGTTTTGTTGATTTCACATCTGCGTCTTTTCAGCAGAGCGTTGCGGGTTTCAAGCTGAGCGCGGCTCTGAGCCGAGGCCTGCATACGCGCGCGTTTCTGCGCGGTCTGCTCGGCGATTTCAGCCGCCTGTTTGTCAGCCTGATGCTGAGCGTCGGCGATTATTCGGTCGCGCTCCTGACGAGCCTGTTCCTCAATAGCCCTGACGCTCGCGTCGCTGTCTGATTTGATTCGGCTTAAAATTCTGTCGCTGCCGTTCATTCAGGCTCACCTTCCTTTCGTTGTTTGTTAAAGCTGATTTCAGGCGAATTACGCTACGAAGTTGGGAACCTGGATTACAACGAGAAGTGAAACGATGAAGGCGAGCAGAGCGTAGATCTCAACCAGGGTTACGGATACCATGCCCTTTGAGAAGTTCTTTTCGTCCTTTGCTGTCATGGCGATACCGGAAACAGCCGCCTTGCCCTGGGCGATACCCGAGAAAAGTCCGCCGAAGCCGATTGCGAGAGAAGCGCCGGCGTACGCAAAGCCCTGGGCCATTGTTACGTCGGGAGCGCCGCTGAGAACGCCGCTGCTTACAAGAATAAGGAAGCCTACGATAAAGCCGTAAAGTCCCTGTGTACCGGGAAGAAGCGTAAGTACAAGCATTTTACCGAACATTGATGAGTCCTCTGAGAGAACGCCCATTGAGGTCTGAGCCGCAGAGCCGACGCCCTTTGCAGAGCCGATACCCGCGAGTACTGTTGCGATTGCCGCGCCTAAGATAGCTAAAAAGATTCCGTTCATAATTATTTATCCTCCTGAATTTTAATATATTTACTGTTTAATGAGAAGGGCTCAAATTCTTTTCCGCCGCCCTCATAAAATTTACTGAACATTTCAACGTACTGCAGACGCATCGTGTGAACATACGCGCCAAGAGCGTTAAGTCCGATGTTGATAAGGTGACCAAGCAGGAATATTACGATCATAAATACGATTCCCAAAACGTTGGTTCCCATCATTGTAGCCAGCATGTTGAATACCTGCGCCATAACGCCCGTTGTAAGTCCCAGCGCCAACAGACGCGAGTAGCTTAGCAGGTCTGAAATATAGCTCGTTATGTCGTAAAGCGAGGCAACGCCGCCTATCGCTTTTCCCACGATGCCTTTTTTGCCTCTGCCCTGAGTAAGTATAAGTCCCACGGCACAGGCGACGGCTATTACCGCGCCTGCGGTGATCAGCACGGGCGATACTATCATGCCCGCGGCAAGCACCGCAAAGCCTATGAGCATAAGCATCCAAAGCCCCGTGTCAAACAGAGCGCCGGCGTAGTCCTTCTGCTTCCAGCACACCACAAACTTGCAGCCCATGCCCACAAGAATGTGAATAAGACCGAACGCGATAGATATGATCATCAGCGTCAGCGCGTCCTTTTGCGGGTCGATTATCGGCCACGGCAGCAGCGCCGGAGTCGGGTCGCCCATGTTGGAAATCGAATGCGCCATAACTGCGTTTGAGCCTGTAAAGGCGTTGTAAAGAGAAGCCGGAGCGTCGCCGAAGATGCTGCCGAACACCAAGCCCCAGATCGTGGTCGAAACGCCGCAATACTGGAAAAGCTTTAGGTTGTTGCGCATCTTTTTGTCGGGCTTGAAAATCTTTATCATAAGCCCCGTGGCTATTATCATCAGCAATCCGTAGCCCGCGTCGGAGAACATCATGCCGAAGAAAAAGTAGAAGAAGAACGCCAAAATCGGAGTAGGGTCGACGTCGGTTTTGCCCGGAGCCGCGTACATGGTAAGTATTCCCTGAGCAGGCTCGGCAAGCTTGTTGTTTTTGAGCTTTACGGGAGCGTCGTCGCCCGCATCGCCAAACTCTACCGAGCAGGTGGAAACGCGGCTGCACAGCGCCTCAAGCTTTTCGCAGTCCTCCTCGGGTACATATCCCTCAATTACAAAGACATGCTTTGAGTGGTCAAGGTGGTTGATGACGTTGTATTTGTCGCTGCGGATACGGAAATAGTCCTGCGTGGATTTTATCTTATCGCGCATGTCGGCAAAAGCCGCTATTTCCTTTTGAGCGTTTTCGGTTTCTTCCGTCAGTTTTTTGCTTTTTTCTCTTAGCCGCTCTGCCTTTACCTTCGGTATCTTGCTTGTGGGCGACATCGGCTTTGCAAAGCCCAGCGCCCTCAGCGCCTCCTCAGCCATTGTCTTTTGGCTTTGGGGAGCAAACACAACAACGTTTGTGAACCCCGGTTCGCTGTGCTGGATCTCAAACTCAAACTCCAGCTTCGGGTTTTCGGCGGCAAGCGCCTCTTTGAGCCGCTGCTCCGTAAACTGCTCGGGCAGCGAGCCTATGAACACCGCGGTCGATTTTGTACCGGTGGTGTTCAGCGGAATGTCCAGCTTTTGCCAGCTTTCAAGCTGGGCAAGCTGAGTCTTTATGCGGATCTGCTCAGCGGCGTTGTCGGAACATTCTTTGTCGAGCTCCGTAATGCGCGAGCACGCCTCGATAACCTCTTTGGCGTTTGCGGCGATCTCTCCGATCTCATCCGGGTCGATCTCGCGCCGCCCCTTGAACGAGGCGAGCATTCCCGCCTTTTCGGGCTTTGCGTTGTCGAGGATTTTCAGCGCCTGCTCCGTCAGGTCTACGTTCCGCTCAAATACCTGCATCTGAGCCGAAACGTTAACGCGCCTGAATCCCTCGCGGGACGATTCGCTCTTGGTTATCTGGACAAGCGAGCTGTCCTGAAGGTGCTCAAGCAGCCGCTTTCTGTCCTGACGTAAAGCGATGATCCGCACTGTTTTCATCTTTAATTTTGCCAAATAGTTTTCACCCCTTCATTTCCGAGTGGTTGATTGTTACTTCAAAATTGCGTCAGCCGCTTTTTTAATGACCGATTCACGGTTCTTTTCGGCTGTGGCGGAAATCGCGTCACAGTCCTTTTGCGCGTTATCGGCAGCTTTTTTCAGCAGGCTTTCACTCTCGGCTCGTGTCGCTTCAAGCTCCGCCTCCGCGTCCTCGGCCGCCTTTGCCTTGCGCGCCTCGATAAGCGCCTCGGCTTCCTTTTTGGCGTCTGCGACTGTCTGCTCCGCCGCTGTTTTTGCCGCGTCTTCACGCTGACTGAATTCTTCCTCAGCGGCGTAAATCGCGTCTAACATATCCTTAGCCATATTCTCTCCTTTCGTCTGTAAAGAAGTAAGGCAAAGCTTTGCCCTAATAAAGATTATCATACCATATTTATATATTTATTTCAATAAAAATTTAACAATACAGCTATACATTTTTCCCTAATTGTCGAAAAATCTTACAAAAACTATATTTTGTACCGGCAATTGACTTTTTGGGCGTTGTTTTATACAATATAATCGGTGATGATTATGAAAGAATTAAAAACAAATGTAATGCGTATTCTGGAAAAGGAAAATATAAAATATACCGCTCACGAATACCCTCACGGCAAGGACGCTGTTGACGGCGTTACCGTCGCGTCGCTTTTGGGGCAGGATCCCGGATGTGTTTTCAAAACCCTTGTTACAAAAGGAAACGGCAGGGACTACTATGTTTTTGTTGTGCCCGTGGCTAATGAGCTCGATTTAAAGAAGTGCGCAAAAAGCGTAGGGGAGAAGTCGGTCGAGATGATCCCCGTTAAGGACATCACAAAAGTCACGGGCTATGTGCGCGGAGGCTGCTCGCCCGTCGGCATGAAAAAGCCCTTTAAAACTACCTTCCACATCACGGCGGAAAGCATTTCCCATATCATAGTAAGCGCGGGCAAAATCGGGCATCAAATAGACCTTGCGCCCCAAGACCTTATCCGCCTTACAAACGCCCAAACCGCCGATATCGTAAAGGACTGATTTATCACTCCCGATTCGTCATAAAAAGCGTTGACACAATAGATACGCGGTGATAAAATTGACATAGCAGGGCTTTATCAGAAGATAGTATAAGGTTATACGGAGGAATTATGTTATCTAAACTCAGCGTTAAAAAACCAATGACTATATTTGTGGCGGTCGTTCTGGTGCTGGTACTTGGGGTGGTGTCTTTCTCAAAGATGACGCCCGACCTTTTGCCTAACATGGACTTGCCGTACGCAATGGTGCTTACAACATATGTCGGACAAACGCCCGAAACCGTTGAGTCCACGGTCACAAAGCCGCTTGAGCAGTCAATATCAATAATTGACGGCGTAAAGCGGGTGCGAACAACCTCAAGCGAAAACTACTCGATGTGCATTATCGAGTTTGAGGACGGCACCAATATGGATTCGGCTACCGTCGATCTGCGCTCGGCGCTCGACACGCTCTCCGACGGCTGGGACGACGCGATAGGTACGCCGTATCTTATAAAGGCGAATCCCAATATTCTGCCCGTTGCCATGTACGCGGTAGACTATAAGGACAAGGACAGGCGCGGCATTTCCGACTTTGTAAGCGACGAGCTGATGAACCGGCTGGAAGCTATCGACGGCGTGGCTTCTGTAAGCAATAAGGGTATTCTTGTTGAAAAGGAAAACGTAGTTATCTCCCAGACCAAGCTCGATTCTCTCAATAAAAAAATCTCAGCCGCGCTTGACAGCCAGTTTGCCGACGCCGAGGATAAGCTGAACGCCGCTAAAACCGAGCTTGAAAACAACGCCGCCAAGGCTGAAAGCGGAGCGGCTGTTATTACCGATTCGATCGACAGCATTAACTCTCAGCAGGAGGCGCTCGCCGCTCAGCTCGCCTCCGCGCAAAAAGAGGCGGATAACGGCAAAAGCAAGCTCATTTCCGCCAAAATGGAGCTGCTCGACCAAAAGACCGTGCTCACCACGTCAAAACAGGTTCTTGAAAAAACGTACAAGGCGCTGCTCGATTTAAAGACCAACTTTGACGACTTGCGCGCCCGCAGAGCCGCGCTCTCGGAAAAACTCGGCTCTCTTAATTCTTTAAACGAAGAATACCTCTCGGCTCTTAAAGGGCTTTCCCTTCCCGATATTTCCGAGGAGGAGCGCGAGAGGCTCAACTCGGTGATCCGGTCGATAGAGAGCCGCCTTGAGCCGTTCGGAATAACAAAGGAGCAGCTTTCCTCATCGGCAGCCGAGGCAGATTCCGCTATCAAGCGCCTTGACGGCTCGATTGCCGAGGTCGAGGCAAATCTAAAAGAGCTTGGCACCGATTCATCTTTGCTTGACGGCACGCTTAAGGAAGTAAGCGGCAGAATAGGGCAGCTCAACGACGGTATTTCGCAGATCGACGCCGCGCTCAAAGGGCTTGACGACAACACCGTAACGGTTAACGGAGCGCTTGCTACTATCGCTCAGCAGAAGTCGAGCGCGGACTTCAAAATGTCGGGCGCCATGTCTAATCTGGTAGCTCAGCAGGCTCAGCTTACAGCGGCTTCCACTCAGCTTTCAACGGCAAAAGCCGATTTGGAAAAGTCCGTTTCCGATTTGAACGATAAAAAGGACGAGGCTAAAAAGAAGGCGGATCCCAACACGCTCATCACCCTTGACACGGTTTCAAAGATACTAGCGGCTCAAATCTTTTCAATGCCCGCGGGCTATGTCACCGACAAGGACAACAACCGCTTTCTTGTGCGCGTGGGCGACGAGCTCGCCGACGAAAAGGAGCTGTCAACGCTTCCTCTGTTTGACACAAAGGTAGACGGTATAGGCGTTATCCGCCTCAGCGACGTCGCGGATGTTTTCATGGCGGACAACTCCAAGGACATTTACACCAAGGTCAACGGAAACGACGGTATCCTGCTCAGCTAAACAAAGCAGACCAATATTGCAACCTCGACGCTCGGCCACAATATCCATAAGGAGCTTTCCGCGCTTGAAAAAGAGTACGATGGTCTTAGCTTTACCGCGATGTACAGCCAGGGCGACTACATCGAGATCGTAGTCAACAGCGTTTTGCAGAACCTCTTGCTCGGCGCGGCTCTCGCTATAATCATTTTGCTTATTTTCCTGCGCGATATCCGCCCGACAGTGATCGTCGCGGTTTCAATTCCCGTCAGCGTTGTTTTCGCTATAGTGCTGATGTATTTCAGCGGGATCACCCTCAACATGATCTCGCTTTCGGGACTTGCCATAGGCGTCGGAATGCTCGTTGACAACTCGGTCGTTGTTATCGAGAACACCTATCGTCTGCGCAGGCTCGGGTATTCGGCGGTTCAGGCGGCGCTTAACGGAGCGCGTCAGGTCGCGGGCGCTATCACCGCCTCAACGCTTACAACGGTCTGCGTGTTCGCTCCCATAGTATTTGTAGAGGGAATCACGCGCCAGCTCTTTGTCGACATGGCGCTTACTATCACCTACGCTCTCGCGGCAAGCCTTATAATCGCCCTCACGCTTGTTCCCGCAATGAGCCAGCGAATGCTGCGCAAGGTCAGGGAGAGCAAGAAAAAGGACGAGGGAATAATCCTCCGTTCCTATGATAAATCGCTTCGCTTTGTTTTGAAATTCAAGGTCGTTGCTATCCTTTTGGCTGTAGCTCTGCTGATAGGCAGCGGATTTGCCGCAATGGCAAGGGGCTTCAGCTTCATGCCCGAAACCAGCAACACTGAGATCCAGGTAACGATCCAGCTTAAACCGAACACCACCTTTGACGACACCGTAAAGGTCGCGGAGCAGGTCAACGGTATCATGTCCGATTACGACGAGTTTGAAACCGTAGGTGTAATGGTCGGCAACACGGCAGGGCTTATGGGACTTATGCCGTCGGGCACTCAGAACGACGCGGGCTCGCTTATGGCATACGGCGTTTTAAAGGGCGACTGTGTAAAGAGCAGCAAGAATATAGCCAAAAAGCTTGAGGATGAGCTATCGGATATCGACGGCAAAACGACCGTCGGCGCAGGCTCAACAAGCACTATGAGCACCATGATAGGCGACTCCAGCGTGCAGATATTCCTTTACGGCGACGACCTCAAAAAGCTTAAGGCTACCGCCGAGGACATGGCGGATAAGCTCGGCAAGCTCGACGGTATCGACGAAGCAGACAGCGGCGTAGGCGCTGTGTCACCCGAGATAAAGGTCAAGATAGACCGCTCAAAGGCGGCTCAAAACAACCTTACCACCGCTCAGGTCTTTGCTCAGGTCGCCTCGGCTGTAGCAGGCGAAAAGACCTCTACAACGCTTAAAACCGATAACGGAAAGTCAGTCGACATTGTTACCGTTAAGGATGAAAAGCAGCTTGTAACGGCTGATAAAATAGGCTCTATCACCCTGACCGCGACCGATCCGCAGGGGGCGGAGAGCAAGCTTAAGCTGTCGTCCGTAGCCACTATCGAAAAGAGCGAGACTATGGATACGATCAACCGCATGGATCAGAAGCGTTACCTCACCATAAAGGGTACGGTAAAGGACGGCTATACACTCACCGACGTAAATAACCGCGCCGAGGAGCTGTTTGAGGATTACGAGCTTCCGTCGGGCTTTTCAATAAGCTATGAGGGCAGCAACAAGTCCACAATGGAGGCTATGGAGCAGCTTATGCTCATGCTGATCCTGGGCGTTATTATGATTTATCTTATCATGGTGGCGCAGTTCCAGAGCCTTAAATCTCCGTTCATCATCATGTTCACTATCCCGCTTGCGTTTACGGGCGGCTTCCTCGGGCTGCTGATAACGGGTTTTGACGTCAGCGTGATCTCGCTTATCGGCTTTGTAATGCTGTGCGGCATCATTGTAAACAACGGTATCGTGCTTGTGGATTACATCAATATCCTGCGCAAAGAGGGCAGGGAGCGCCGAGAGGCTATAGTTGAAGCGGGCAAGACGCGCATGCGCCCGATATTCATTACCGCGCTGACAACGGTGCTCGGTCTGTCGGCAATGGCACTGGGTATCGGCACCGGAGCCGAACTGATGCAGCCGCTCGCGATAGTCTGCATAGGCGGTCTGCTGTACGCTACGCTTATGACGCTGTATATCATCCCTGCTATTTACGACGCCATAAATAAAAAAGAGCTCAGAAAGGTAGAAGCCTCCGAGCTTGAAGAAATCAAGGATTGATAAAACAACATAACATGCCCCTCCGACAGTCCGTAATTGGATAGTCGGAGGGGCAATTTGTATTATTAAACCATCCACTCACGGACGGTTTGTATTTCTTCCGTGTAGCCGCTGTCGTCGTTAGGCGTTTCGAGAATGAACGGCAGGTTTTGCAGCAGTGGGTGACGGACGACCGCTTTCAGAGAGTCCGCGCCGATAATGCCTTTTCCCAATTGTTCGTGGCGGTCTTTGTGCGAGCCGAGAATGTTTTTGCTGTCGTTGAGGTGGACGGCGCATAGGTTTTCAAGTCCGATGATCTTATCAAATCCGGCAAGCACGCCGTCAAGCTCTGACCTGATATCATAGCCCGCGTCCCAGACGTGGCAGGTGTCAAGACACACGCCCAGCTTGCCGCGCAGTTCCTCGCCGCCTATGGACGCGCTCAGGTCGAGGATAGCTTTCAGCTCCTCAAACGTACTGCCGACCTCGCTGCCTTTTCCCGCCATTGTTTCAAGCAGAACTCTGTTTTGCAGCGGCATGCCGCTATCCTGTTCAACCTCGCTGATAACCTGAGCCAGTGTTTCGGCGATCTGCTTGATTCCGGTTTCAATTCCCTGACCGACGTGACATCCGGGGTGGAAGTTATAAAAATTTCCGGGCAAAGCCTGCAGCTTCAGCAGATCGTCGTGAAGCATCTCGCGGGAATTGGCGCGGATATCTTCATTTGCAGCGCAGATATTCATAGTGTACGCGCCGTGCACAACAAGCTTGCCAAAGCTGTTTTCTTCAAGAAAACACCGCAGTGCCGCGATATCCTCAGGTGATACGGACTTTGATTTGCCGCCGCGCGGATTGCGCGGAAAGAACGCGAATGTGTCGCCGCCGAGCTTTTGCTCGTGCCTTCCCATTTGTAAATATCCCTTTGAAACCGAAACATGGTTGCCTATGTAAATCATTTTGTACTCCGGTCAAGCGTATTTTTTGTATTTACAGCTCCCACAAGCTGAGCTGCTGAAATGGTGATTTTTCTTCAAAATGCTGCAGGTAAGCGAAAATCTCGTCGTTATTATGCATTATCCCGTTTCCCTCGCAGGTACTGTGAAACAGCTTCATCAGCTCGCTGCTGCGCGGACTCGGGATCTCGTAACGGTTCCCGAATTCACAGATATAGCGCTCCTTTAATCCCGGAAAATGCCTGTCAAGCTGCCGGTAGAAATACTCGCGGCTGCCGTCGCGCAGCGTCAGCCCCATTCCGAAGCAGATCACGCCGCGCACCCGAGCTTCAACGCACATCGATAAAATCGCCTTGATATTCTCACGCGTATCGTTGATGTAGGGAAGGATCGGACACAGCCACACAACGGTGGGAATGCCGTTGTCGCGCAGTATTTTCAGCGCGTTGAATCTGTCTTTTGTCGTGCAGACATTCGGCTCTATGATTTTGCAAAGGGTTTCATCCGCCGTTGTCAGCGTCATTTGAACAACGGCTTTTGCTTTGCCGCTGATCCGTTTCAAAATATCCAAATCTCTGAGCACACGGTCTGACTTTGTCTGCAAGGCGGCGCCGAACCCGTATTTTTCAATAATCAGCAAAGCCTTTCGCGTATATTCAAGGCTCGCCTCAAGAGGAATATACGGGTCGCTCATGGAGCCTGTACCTATCATGCAGCGTTTCCTTTTGCGCCGCAGCGCGTCCTCAAGCAGCTCCGGCGCGTTTTCCTTTACCTCGATATCCTCAAAATCGTGGTTTATCCGGTAACAGGCGCTTCGGGAATCGCAGTAAATACACCCGTGCGAGCAGCCGCGGTATAGATTCATTCCGTTTTTAGAGGACAAAATACTCTTTGCTTTAACGTAATGCATATGCGATCCTCCGCTTTTTGAACTGATTTTATGATAGCAGAAAAATGAATCATTGTCTACAAAACGTTTGATTTTTTCTCTAAGGCGCGTCAAAACGCGGGCAAGGGAGGTTTCCTTTTTTTGGTTGTTTAAGAGCGCCAATTTGGTGCAGCCTCAAGCTGCCGCCGGCATTTTTTATCATATTTATATTGACAGACAATACACTATGCTATATAATTAACCTACTATGTCAATAGTTAAATACATTCGTTTGGAGGAAAAGCAATGCTTCTCGACTTCAACAATTCAAATATAAATC
>CAZVSQ010000013.1:10836-17539 GCA_964629925.1 uncultured Ruminococcus sp. | reverse complement strand
AACCAAGACTGACGGAAGAATCCCCTTCAGCGCGTACAACCTTAACGGTTTTGAGTTTAACACAGCAAAAACTTATGTAAGGCTTACATTCAATGTTAAGAGCTGCACAAAGGATACTACCGTCAACCTTGACATCCTTGATCTTATCGGTTCAAATACTATCCCCAACAAGGATGAAGCCGATGAAATCAACTACATCGACAACGGCGATATCGTTGACGCTTCCGCTTTCACAGCAAGCGTAAATGAAGTTGTTTCTCCCGAGGTTGATCCCTTTATTCAGAGTGAAGCAATTGCGCTTCAGGGCAAGATCGGTATGAACTTCTACTTCTATGCAGCTCCCACAGGCTACACAGCTTCCAACATCAAGATTGCGTTCACAGGTCCTAATTCCGACAACAATAAGACCGTTACCCTTAACAGCCTTCCCGGAGGTACAAGAGACGGTGTTGCTGTTAAGCTGTATACATACTATGTAGCGGCTGCGGAAATGAGAGATGATATCACTCTTAAGTTCTACAACGGTTCTACATTAGTAAAGACATATACAACATGTGTTGCAAACTGGGTTGACAAAAATGTTGCAAAATATGAAACAAGTAACGCCAAAGCTGCCACACTGATGAAAACTATGCTCAACTACGGCGCTGCTGCACAGGTTATGTTTAACCACAACACAAGCAATCTTGCAAACAAGAACAGCAGCTATGCTTTGACCACTATCACCGCAAGCCAGATTTCCGTTCCCAGCGGTTTGGATAATTCCGTGAAAATCTCAGGCTGCGGCTTGGAGTTTGATAAGAGCACAGCTAATCTTCAGTCCGGTACAGAAATTCGTATCAGATGTAACATTAAAAACGCGACAACAGCAGCTAGCGCTACTGTAACAGTTGACGGTACCGTACTTCCTCAGGTTGATGCCAGCGGCGTAAGAGTTATTACTCTTGCAGACATTCCCGCGTCAAAGCTTGATAAAACATATATTTTTAAGTTCAGCAATGGTGCTCAGTACAAGCAGAGCGTTATGAATTACGTAAAGGGTCTTCTGCAGGCGAACAGCAGCAACTCTAAGTATGTAAACCTTGTATCATCTATTTACTGGTATAACCAGGCTGCCAATGATGTATTTGGTGATTAATTTAGTTTATATGTAATTAATATATATAATTGCATTATTAAAGAAGGAGGTGCTCACATTGAAATATACAAAAGCTTTGATTGATGTTATCGAGCTGGAGGCTGAAGACGTTGTGCTCACAAGCTCATGTCCCATCTACTGCCAGTATGAGATCTAAGATTTGCACAATCAAAACAAAAAGCTGCCGTATTTTATATACGGCGGCTTTTTTATATGCTGGGTGCTTGCTTTTTAGCGGCGGATAGTGTATTATATGTAAAGCAGAGAATAAAGATTATTTCAAAAGCGGTGAATTAAATGAATACTTTATATGAAGGCGATAAACTGGTAAAAACCGTGATAGGTACAAAGCAAGTAAAGCCCGGCACTGTTTACAGGTGGTCGGATTACGCTGTACCTTACAGCCTTGACGGAACGAATTACCTTTATAATAATTTTACAAAAAAGCTTTATATGCTCGACAGCGCCTTTGAAATCGATGCGCAGGCGCGGTTTACCTCGGATGAAATAGACTTAAGCGACGACCTTAAGCAGCTTGTCGCGGATAGCTTTTTGGTTCCCGAGGATAAGGATGAAACCGAAACATATATCAGCTTTTGTAAAATCGCGCGCACGATGAAGATGAATTCCAAGGGATATAAGGGCTTTACCATACTGCCTACGACCGCATGTAACGCAAGGTGCGTTTACTGCTTTGAGCAGGGCATGAAGTATGTCACCATGAACGACGAAACCGTTGAGCAGACGATCGAGTTTATAAAAAAGGTTCGTGAACCGGGCAAAAAGATCAAGTTCCACTGGTTTGGAGGCGAGCCGCTTGTAGGCGAAAGGATAATTGACAGAATCTGCGGCGCGATGCGTGAAGCGGGGATCGAGTTTTCTTCGGATATAGTGACAAACAGCGCCCTCATCAACGAGAACAATCTGAAAAAGATGAAGGATGACTGGAATGTCAAATATATGCAGATAACGCTTGACGGCGTTGAGGATGAATATAACCGCCGCAAGAACTATTATTTTAATTACGATTCCGCGTATTGGCATGTCCTCTCGCGCATAAAAATGGTAAACGAGCAGGATATCCGCATTGGTATCCGCGTTAATGTCGACGAGGAAAACATAGACGGCGTGCTTGAAATGGCTGAGGATCTAAAGAATTTTATCGTTAAGCCCGAGCTTGTAAGGATCTATCTTGCGCCTCTGTTCAGCCTGCAGGCTAGCCCCAACGGTATCAGCATTTGGAAAAAATCTTTTGACATTTGCAGAGGACTTGAAAAGTTGGGATTCAACGTCGGCTATCATTATGATGTAAAAAATGCAAAAACCAACTTCTGTATGGCTGATTCGGTCAACACCGCGCTTGTTATCTCTCCCGAGGGAATGCTGCACAACTGCGAACACATCGGTGCAATCGATCCGCTCGGTGATGTCCGGCACGGAATAACCAATACTGAGCTGAAAAACAAGCTGTTATCGGTTGAGCCTGCCATGGACAAATGCCGCGGCTGCTTCTCGCTGCCAAACTGCACTACATATACCGGCTGCGACCATGTGCGCGTCGACTGCCGCTACACGGCTAAGATGGATATGGAGCGTGTGCTTGAGCGGCATATCCGCACCTTGCTGAAAAACGGACAAGCCGAAGAATCCTATTCCGAAGTATTTGAAAACGAAAACTGTTAAATATAAAGTAAAAACGGAGCGTGTTTAGTGCGCTCCGTTATCTTTATGCGTTCTATTGGATATTAGTATTATACAAGCTCTTTTTTTATCGCGGCTAAAAGCTCGTCATAGGTTTCGTAAGCGGGGATATCGGGGTTGTCCGCCTTGATGCTTTCGGGAGCCTTAAACAAAAAGCCTGCCTTGCTTGCGTTGATCATGCCCAGGTCATTGTAGCTGTCGCCGCTGGCGATCGTTTCAAAGCCGCAGGACTGCAGCGCTCTTACTGTGGTGAACTTTGACTTTTCACAGCGCATCTTAAAGCCGGTGATCTCGCCGTTTTCGCCCACGACAAGCTCGTTGCAGAAAATAGTGGGCATTCCCAGCTTTTTCATAAGCGGAGCGGCAAACTGAGAGAAGGTGTCGCTGATGATGATGGTCTGGCAGGTCGCGCGCAGCTCGTCGAGGAACTCCTTTGCGCCCTCCATCGGGTCGATCGTCGCGATAACGTCCTGGATCTCCTTCAAGCCGAGGCCGTGTTCCTTAAGAATATTAAGGCGGTAGTTCATCAGCTTGTTGTAATCGGGTTCGTCGCGTGTGGTCTTTTTAAGCTCGGGAATGCCCGAAGCCTCCGCAAACGCGATCCAAATTTCGGGAACAAGTACGCCTTCAAGATCCAAACAGGTTACATACATAGTTGGTCATCCTTTCTATTTCCAAAATACAGGAAACAGTATAGCACTTTTTGCCGCTAACGTCAATATTTTGTTTGAACAGCGGTTTATTTTTGAAAAACGCTCAAAAACCCTTGACTTTTGTTTTCATACGGATATTATTAATGGTATAAGAATAAGGAGAAGTATGCAGAGCTATGAAACATTTTTTAGTTGTTGTCGACATGCAGAATGACTTTGTGGACGGCGCCCTCGGAACAAAAGAGGCGGTTTCTATTGTCCCGAATGTCGCTGAGAAAATAAGTGAGTTCGGCGGCGAAGTTTTTGCCACGCTTGATACCCACTTTGAAAATTATCTTGATACCGCCGAGGGTAAAAAGCTGCCTGTTCCGCACTGTATTAGCGGTACAGAAGGGCATAAGCTCAACAAATCGGTTAAAGCGGCGCTTGATGAAAAGGGTTATACGCCCGTTGAGAAGGTTACCTTCGGCTCCGTCGATTTGCCCGATATGATTTCTCTTGCCTCCGACGGCGAGGAATTTACCGTCGAGCTTATCGGCCTGTGCACGGATATTTGTGTTGTAAGCAACGCGCTGCTGCTCAAGGCTTTCTTTCCCGAAGCGGAAATCAGCGTTGACGCGTCATGCTGCGCGGGAGTTACTCCTGAGGCGCACGAGGCGGCTCTTACAACCATGAAAAGCTGTCAAATCAACATTAACGAGTAAAATATACGGAGGATCATTATGTTTAACGCGGAAAAGGTAAAAAACGAATGCGTAGAGTGGATACGCGATTTTTTTGAGAATAACGGCAAGGGCTGCAACGCGGTTGTCGGCATTTCGGGCGGCAAGGACAGCTCTATAGTTGCCGCGCTCTGCGTTGAGGCGCTGGGTAAAGACCGAGTCATAGGCGTGCTCATGCCCTGCGGCGAGCAGGCGGATATAGATATGGCAAAGCTGCTTGTTGATACGCTCGGAATAAAGCACTACATCATCAACATCAAGGACGCCGTAGACGGGCTTACAAAGAGCATTCCCTTTGAGCTGAGCGACCAGAGCCGCACCAATCTGCCGCCGAGGATTCGCATGTCGACGCTGTACGCGGTATCGCAGAGCAACAACGGCCGCGTGGCAAACACCTGCAACCTCTCCGAGGACTGGGTGGGCTACTCAACGCGCTACGGCGATTCGGTCGGCGATTTCAGCCCGTGCTCACACCTCACCGTTGCCGAGATGAAGCAGATCGGCAGGCTTTTGGGGCTTCCCGACGTGCTGGTCGATAAGGTCCCGATCGACGGACTCTGCGGCAAAACAGACGAGGACAACCTCGGCTTTACCTACGCCGAGCTTGACCGCTATATCCGCACAGGCGAAATTGACGACATGGAAAAGAAGGCAAAGATCGACCGTATGCACAAAATGAACCTGTTTAAGATGCAGCTTATGCCCGCGTTCGTGCCCGGCAGTGAGGAATGATATGAAGGACAAGGCTTTTAAGCTGGGAATAATTGTCGGCAGGTTCCAGACCTTTCACACGGGACACAAGTATATGGTCGACAAGGCGTGCGCCGTCTGCGACCGCGTGGGCATTCTTGAAGGCTCGTCGCAGGAGTCGGGCACGCTGAAAAATCCGTTCTCGTATGAAATGAGAAGGGAAATGCTGAAAAAGGTGTTCGGCGACCGCGTCAGGATCGAGCCGCTGCCCGACATCGGCGTCGGCAACAACAACAAGTGGGGCGACTATGTGCTGCAAAACGTGCAGCGCCGCTTCGGCAAAGCCCCCGATCTGCTTGTTTCGGGCAAGGAGGAGCGCCGCGTAGACTGGTTCGACAGCGCCGCGGGCGTTTCGGTCGCGGAGCTGTACATCCCCAAAACGATAGATATGTCGGCAACAAAAATGCGGCAGTTTTTTATCGACGACAACAGGGAAGAGTGGCAGCGCTACACGCCGCCTCAGCTCTGGGACGATTATGAAGCGATGAGAGCCGCGGTGCTTGCGGCAAAGGATAATCTGTTTACGCAGAGCATATAGGTCGGTCAGCTGCGCCGTTATACTGACTTTTAGGTTAAACCAATTAATATAAAGGCGCGCTTCCTGCCGCGTGGCGGCATAATCTGTTTACGCAAAGCATGTGATACTTAATTATACAATCGAAAGGGGAGAGCTATGGAAAAATATACCGAGCGCAGGCGGCTAAGCTTCAGCGGCAGAGTTCAGGGTGTGGGCTTCCGCTATTACGCGCAGTACGCCGCAAATGACGCGGGCGTTACGGGCTGGGTGCGCAACGAATACGACGGCTCAGTTACAATGGAGATCCAGGGCACTCCGCGCCAGATCGACGAGGTCATCAATGCCATTCAGCGCGGAAGATATATCCGCATAGACAACATCACAAGCAAAACAATTCCCGCCGAACCTAACGAGCGGCGGTTCAGAGTAAGGTATTAGTAGAAAAACGGCTCAGTCCATTTTGGATCGAGCCGTTTTTATCTTTTTATTGGTGCTTTGCGACATAATCGTAAGCGTTGTATGCTTTTTCGACTATATCATTTACCGATGCGGTTATCTCGCTGTCGCCCATGTCGTAGTGCTTCTGAGATCCTCCGTAGCCGACATAGTATCTGATAACCTGATCGTCGTGGATATAGTAGCGGTACTGCTCGCCGTCTACGCACTGATAAACGAAATACAGGTTGTGGTTCTCGTCAAAGAAGTACCATACCTTGTCCTTTTCGTCGTCGTGGAACGAGCCCTTTGTTCCTATCCATACGCGCTTGTTTTCGGTTACTACATAGTCGTAATCGCCGGCATTTGAGGCTTTGTCCATATAGGTTATGTCTTTGCCGAACTTTTCGCCGATCGAATTGTGGTAAGAGTCGATTTCGTCCTTTGACAGCACCGAGGATTCCGGCTTTGACGGCTGCGAAATATCCGACCTGCTGCTTTGCTCTGTTGTACGCTGAGCCTCGGTCGTTTCGGGAACGGTGTTTTCGCTTATGTCGGGGCGGCTGCTCTGTTCGGTAACGCTCTGAGTTGCTGAGGACTGTGCGCTGTCGTCGCCTTTTCCGTGGAAAAACACAAAGTAAACCATAACTCCTATCGCAGCAAGAACTGCTATTGAAGCCACAATGATAGCCACAACAAGCGAGGTGTTGTTCTTTTGCGGCGGGCGGTTATTGCTTTGATTGTACAGCGGCATGTTCTGCGGAGGCATGTTCTGCGGAGGCATGTT
>CAZVSQ010000013.1:0-10736 GCA_964629925.1 uncultured Ruminococcus sp. | reverse complement strand
TGCTTTGATTGTACAGCGGCATGTTCTGCGGAGGCATGTTCTGCGGAGGCATGTTGCGCGGCGGCATATTCTGAGGCGGTACGTTTTGCGCCTGCCACTGCGGCTGTAGCCTCTGCTGAGGTCGCTGCTGATTGCGCTGCTGCTGATTGCGCTGCGGCTGTTTAGGCTGCTGCTGAGGTCGAGGCTGCTGATTGTGCGGCTGAGCAGGACGGCTGTTTTTCAGCTGATTGGCGTCCATTGTGGAATAGATATTTCGCGTGGTTTGGAACTCATTTATCAGCGCGTCCATATCCCTGCACCTGTCGTCGGCAAAAAGCGCAAGACCGTGCATCAGCGCGTTTTCATGCGTCTGAGAAATCTTTACGCCGAGCTCTGACGGGGCTTTGAGGGTGTCGTTTATCTCTCTGTCAAGGCTGTCCTCAGGTATAACGCCCGTAATGCAGTTGTAAATAGTTGCGCAGAGCGCATAAACGTCGGTGTAAGGCCCCTGCTTTCCGTTTTTGCGGTACTGCTCCTCGGGCGCGTAGCCCTGCTTAAGCACTACCGAAAGCTGACGCTCCTCGTTTGTGTAGTAACGCGCCGAGCCGAAATCCATCAGCTTAAGCTTTCCGCTTTCCGTATACATTATGTTGTCGGGGCTGATGTCGCGGTGAATAACGCCTTTTTTATGCATAGCGTTAAGCGACCTCATAACGGGGTACATAAGGTTTATCAGCTCGTCGGACTTGAACAGACCGTGATTAGTTACATAATCCCTCAAATTTTCTCCCTTAAGATACTCCATGACGATATACGCGGTGTTGTTCGCCTGAAAATAATCAAGCACGTCCACAATACCGTCCTCGTCGGAAAAGGCGGCTACGTTTTTAGCCTCAAGCATAAAGCGCTCAACGCCCTTTGAGAAAAACTCCTCTTTGCCCTGGGTTATGATAACGCCGTCCGAAACTTCGTTTGTGCGGTTTGCCGCACCCGAAGGGTAAAACTCTTTGATAGCCACTCTTTTATTAAGGGTGGTGTCAAGGCCTATGTAGGTTATGCCGAAGCCGCCCTCGCCTATATACCTGCCTACAAGGTAACGCTCGGCAAGCGTGGTGCCGGGTAAAAGATGATACGGAGCCGCGGCTGATTTATCGTTTATATCGTGGCCGCAGCGCGGACAAAACAGAGCTCCGTCCGTTTGTTTCATACAATTAAAACAATAGGTCTGCATTATATCAATCCTTAAAAAATTATTATCAGAATATGGTCGTTTTGGTGTATTGGTTGCGGAAGGTGTCGCTCAGCAGCCAGCAGTTTTCCATCGCTTCCGCAAGTGACTTTGCCGATCTGCTTGCGTTCATATAAGTTGAGCTGTATTCCAGCTTTCCATCCTTTATTGAAAACTGCTGCGCGGGCACATACATCACCCTGTAATAGTCCGCTGAGGCGTTTCGGTATAAAAAGCAGATATATGTAATGGCGTTGTTGTATCTGCTTTCAACGTGATATATATTGCGCAGCTCAATGCGCTCGCCGTAGCGCGCCTCGTTGTCGTTGTGCTCAACATTTGAAAGGAAAAAGCTCTTTAACTCGTCCGCGTGAGCGTTAGCCTCACTAGCCGAAAGCGGCGGCGGAGCCGTTGTAACAACAGACTCGGTCGTTTCCTGAGTATTTGTCGGATCTGTAAAGGTGGGGTGAGTTTGGTCGATGCCCGAAAGCAGGTCTTTTATATTGAAGGTGGTCTCCGCCTCGGTGGAGGGCTCGCTTTTCAATGAGTCCTTATTTGAGCCGAGGTGGTTGAACAGAAGCACAGCGCCGCCGATCATTACAGCGAGAATCAGCACTATCGGTATTCCGTACAGCAAAAGTGTTTTCCACAGCGGCTTTTGCGGTGTGGGCTCTTCGTTGGGGATTATGGTCGCGTTTGTTGTTTTGCGTGCGTTCATGTACTCGTTGGGGCTTGCGGGCGGAGCGCCGGGCGGTGCAGGCTTTTTATCGGGATCTGCCGTTTGCTGCCCCTGATTTTCGCTTTTCGGCTTTACCGGGTAGGTGATGGTGTTGGCGGTTTGGATATTCACGGGAGCCTTTGCCGTCAATTCGGTAATAAGCGTGTCCATATCGGGCGTTCTGTCCCTAACAAAAACCGCAAGACCGTGAAGGATAGCCTGCTCGTGAACGCTGCTGATTTTTATTCCGAGCTTTGAGGGCGGAACCAGTGTGTCGTTTTCAACGCGGTCTTTTGCTACGGGAGGGACCTTGCCGGTAATGCAGGTATAGATGGTGGCGCAAAGGGCGTATACATCGTTGAACGGCCCCTGCTCGCCGTCGTGGCGGAACTGTTCCTCGGGAGCAAAGCCCTGCTTAAGGATGATGGCTATTTGCTTTTCGTCGTCGATATATGACCTTGCCGAGCCGAAGTCCATCAGCTTAAGCGTGCCTTTTTTGGTGTACATGATATTGTCGGGGCTGATGTCGCGGTGGATAATGCCTTTTGCGTGCATATCCTTGAGCGCCTTCATAACGGGCATAAGCAGCTCTATAAGCTTTTCGGGCTCAAAAAGTCCGCGGTGCCGCATGTACTGCTTCAGATTTTCGCCGTCTAGGTAATCCATTACGATATAGGCGGTGTTGTTCTCCTGAAAGTAGTCCTGAACATCGACTATGCCCTCCTCGTCCGAAAAGGCGGCAACACTTTTTGCCTCAAACATAAAGCGTTCAACACCGCCGCGGAAAAAGCCCCGTCGCTCACTTAAAACGCCTATCTCATTTGAAACGGCGCTGTTGCGTGCGGCGATACCCGAGGGGTAAAACTCCTTGACAGCCACGCGCTTTGAAAGGGTGGTGTCCATGCCAATGTAGGTTATTCCGAAGCCGCCTTCGCCGATAACCCTTCCTATTATGTATCTGTTTGAAAGCACTGTTCCGCACGGCAGAAAATAGGGCTTGCCCTGCGGCTTAACCTTGGAGTCGGCTCCGCAGTATTTGCAAAATGCCGCGCCTTCAAGCGGACGCATGCAGTTGTAGCAGTATTCTTGCATTTTGTGATTCCTTTAATAAACTTGTGTGACCTCGTATATGCTGCTGTTTGCCGAATCGAGGAAATAAGAGTTTTCAAGCGCCTCGTCGAGCGTTGAACCCGGCTCGTCGGCGTCAAAGCTGTCCTGTGAAGCGACGATTTTGCCGTCCTTTACGGATAAATCCTCGGGGTAAACCGAAACCGTGCGGTAGTAGCTGCCCGAGACGTTCTGATAAACATAGTAAATCAGCTTAAAATAGTCGATCTTTTTATCGACATAGTAAATGCCCAGCGACTTGACCGACTGACCGTCCTCGGCCTGGTCGTCATACGAGAGGATATTGTCAAAGAAATAATTCTTAAGCGCAGTGCCGTTTGCCTTTGCCTGTTCAAGGCTGAGCCCTTTGCCGCTGTCGGAGGTCTGAGAGGACGAGCTGTCGTCGTCGGATGAAAAGCTGAACGTCGGCTGAGGTGAGGTAGAGGCAGGCTCGGGCGCTGAGCTGTCGAAAACGATCACCGACTGCTGCGAGGACTGGTTCGATGATTCAACGACGGCGGACGACGCCGGAGTCGGAACAAAGCCGCCGCTGTCTTTGCCGCCGCTGTTTAGCGCGATGACTATAATAATAACCGCCGCAATAACAACGACCGCGGGAATGGTGATAGCCAAAACCTTTGGAACGACCGACTTTTTAGGTGGCTGAGGCGGTACGCTGTAAGAGTTGGGATTGTAAGAGTTGGGATTATATGAGTTGGGATTATAAGAATTGGAGTTGTAGGAATTTTGATTATAGGAATTGGGAGCGTAAGAGTTTTGATAGCCCGGGGTTTGACTGTATGAGTTCGGGATGTTTGCGCTCTGATATTGGTTCGGTGTATGCGACGCTTCCATTCGGGCGGTCGGCCGCGGCGCTTCTGCAACGGGCTGCTCTAAAATCGTTTTGACCCTGCTTTGGTTCAAATAGCTTTGAGAGGGTGCCTGAGCTTCCTGAGTGCCCGTTTCGGTTGTCAGCTCGTTGATAAGAGTCGGGATGTCGGGCGTGCGGTCCTTTGCGTGAACCGCCAGGCCGTGCATCAGTGCGTCCTCCTGATACTTCGGTATCTTAACGCCCAGCTCTGACGGCCGCTTAAGAGTATCGCTTACAAGGCGCTCAACGCTGTTTACGGGGACCTTGCCCGTAATGCAGGTGTATATAGTGGCGCAGAGCGCGTAAACGTCGGTAAACGGCCCCTGAACGCCGTTTGAGCGGTACTGCTCCTCGGGGGCAAAGCCCTGCTTGAGCACTATCGACATCTGGCGCTCCTCGTTTGTATAATAGCGCGCCGAGCCGAAATCCATCAGCTTAAGCTTTTTAAGGCGGTGGTACATTATGTTGTCGGGGCTTATGTCGCGGTGAACGACTCCCTGACTGTGAACAGCCGCAAGCGAGCGCATAAGCGGTATCATCAGCGAAATTATCTGGTTTACGGGAAATAGTCCGCGGCGCTCTATGTACTGCTTAAGGGTTTCGCCCTCAAGATATTCCATGACTATGTATGCGGTATTGTTCGCCTGAAAGTAGTCAACTATGTCAACGATGCCGTCCTCCTCGCCGAAGGTGGCTACGTTTTTAGCCTCCTCCAAAAAGCGCTGTACGCCCTTTTGGAAAAACGACTCTTTACCGCGGGTAACGATAACGTCCTCGGAGCCAGTGCGGTTTGCCGCGCCCGAGGGATAAAATTCCTTTATGGCAACGCGCTTTGACAGGGTAGTATTAAGACCGATGTAGGTTATTCCAAAGCCGCCCTCGCCTATAACGTTGCCTATCAGATACTTGCCCGCAAGAATAGTGCATGGCGCTATATGGTATGGTTCGGCATGCGGCGGCTTACTGTTGTCGTAACCGCAGCGTGAGCAGACGGGCGAGCCGTCCAGCTTTCTCATACATTTCATGCAGTAGCTTTGAGCCATAATATCTAACCCTTTCCGGTAATTGATTATCAGCCTACCTTGGTTACCTCGTACCTTCCTGTTGTAGAGCTGATATACATTACGTTTTTCTTGGCCTGTTCAAGCGTAGAGGCGGATTTGTTCTTTCCGAAATACGCCGATTTGCTCATTACCGTGCCGTTTTGTATATACATGCTGTCCGGGTTGTGCTCGATCGCGCGGTAATACTTCTGAGTGGAGTTGTAGTATACATAGACAAGCCTGCGGTAGTTTGTATCGTCGGCCTCGCAGAAATACAGCTCCTTGCTCTGGATATAGTCGCCGGCTACAGCCTGGTCGTCGCCGTCAAGAATATGGTTGAGGAAAAATTTTGCGATAGCAACCGCGTTTGTCTTTGACTCGTTGACGTCAAAGCCGACTTCCGAGGGCGATTGCGAGGACTGAGATGATGAGCTTGAATCAAACGAAATGCTCGATGAGCTTTCGCTGCTGCTCTGGGGCGGCAGGGTAGGTGCCGATGAGTCATCGCCCGACGATAAGCCTCCCGAGCTGCTCTCGGTGCCTGAGCTGCTTTCGGTGCCGGAGCTTGCGATGTCCGACTGCGAAATGAATGTCGAAATATCCGTTCCGCCGCCGCCGTCATTTTTGCTTCCGCCGCCGTTGAGCGCTATGATTATGATAACAACCGCCGCCGCTACAACAATAACGGGAATGGTGATGCCCAAAATCAGCGGAAGCTTGGATTTCTTTTGAGCTGGTGGTGCAGGCGGCATGTAGGAATTATTGGGCATGTAGGAATTATTAGGCATATATGAATTGCCCATGTTCGGCGCGGTGGTCTGCGGAGTGTAGGAATTGCCCATGTTAGGCGCAGTGGTTTGCGGAGTGTAGGAATTGCCCATGTTCGGCGCGGTGGTCTGCGGAGTGTAGGAATTGCCCATGTTCGGCGCGGTGGTCTGCGGAGAATATGAATTGCCCATGTTCGGCGCGGTGGTTTGCGGAGTGTAGGAATTGCCCATGTTAGGCGCGGTGGTCTGCGGAGTATACGAGCTTCCCATATCGGGAGCTGTGGTTTTTGAAATATCGGGTTCCTGCCGCCATTGATTTTGCGCGTATTCCGGCGGAATGACCGTCTTTGAAACGGGCGGCTGATACTGAGTAGTTTCGGTGGTGATCTCATTCAAGAGAGTAGGAATGTCGGGCGTGCGGTCCTTGGCGTAAACCGCAAGGCCGTGCATAAGCGCGTTCTCCATGTAGGGCGGTATTTTAACCCCGAGCTCTGAGGGGCGCTTAAGGGTGTCGTTTGTTATCCTGTCAAGGCTTCCGATCGGAACCGTGTTTGTAATGCAGGCATACATCGTGGCGCACAGGGCGTATACATCGGTGTAAGGTCCCTGAACGCCGTTAGTGCGGTACTGCTCCTCGGGGGCAAAGCCCTGCTTTAGAATAACCGACATCTGGCGCTCCTTGTTTGTAAAGTAACGCGCCGAGCCGAAGTCCATCAGCTTTAGCTTGTTTTTGCAATACATTATGTTGTCGGGGCTTATGTCGCGGTGGATAACGCCTGCGGCGTGAACTGCCGAAAGTGAATTCATAAGCGGTATCATCAGCGAAATAAGAGTTTCAATAGAGAACACGCCGTGGTTATAAACATACTGCTTAAGGGTTTCGCCCTCAAGATATTCCATTACTATGTAGGCGGTGTTGTTCTCCTGGAAGTAGTCGATGATATCGACTATTCCGTCCTCCTCGCTGAACCTGGCTACGTTCTTTGCCTCGTCAAGGAAGCGCTGTACGCCCTTTTGGAAAAATTCCTCCTTGCCGCCCGTGACCTGAACCTGAGTCAGGCTTATGCGGTTAGCAGTGCCGGAGGGATAAAACTCCTTTATTGCCACGCGCTTGTTAAGCGTTGTGTGCATTCCGATATAGGTTATGCCGAAGCCGCCCTCGCCGAGAACGTTGCCGACAAGGTATTTGCCTGCCAACACGGTTCCGGGAGCGAGATGGTAGGGTTCGTGAGCGCCGGGGTTGCTGTTGTCATAGCCGCAGTGTGAGCAGACAGGGCTGTCGCCGAGCTTTCTCATACAGTTCATACAATAGTTTTGCATCGTAACACCTCTTATAATAAGCAATAGTTTTTATAGTAAATGGTTTTAAATCAGTTTATCTGTAGCCAAGCTTTTCCTGATAGCCGATTATCAGGTTAAGATTGTAGGCTTCATATGAGTTGAGCACGCTTTCGTCAAAGTCGTTTCCCGATACCGTGCCCTTGTACCATTCTTTCGACTCAAAATAAGCCTTGATCTCGGGGTCGGAGAACTTTCTGCCGTGGCGCGCGAAAATTTCATTCAGGGCTAAATTGAGCGTTTTTCTGTCAAAGGAGGAAAGGTCCGACTCTTTTAAGTTCTTGCGGTCGGAATTCGGAAGAAGATAGTCGCCGTCAGAGCTGCTCGTGCCCGACGGTTCAGTTGAGCCCGACGGATCCGTTGCTTTGCTTGATCGCGGCGAGGTATGTATTTCGTCCTCGGCTCCCTTTGAAATGTATATGAGCGCCTCGGTCGAGGTCGAAAGCTCGTCGCCCGCCAAGGGGCTTTGGGAAATAACATAGCCAAGCTCTATATCTTCATTGAATTCTCTGGTGACTCTGAACTTTATACCCGCCTCGTTTAGCGCGGTGTATGCCTCTTGCTCGCTCAGTCCGTCTAAATCGGGCATAATAACGATCCTGTCGGGGCGCTTTTCGGTTGCTGAGGGCGATGTTGAGCCCGACGAAGCCGAAGCCTCTGTCGCCGGAATTGCGGGTGACGTAGATTTGGTATTGTCGCCACCGCTGATGTTGAAAAACAGCAGATACACAAAAAACAGCGCCACAACCGTAACAGCCGTAGCCGCCGCTATAATGGCGACGATCATTGCGGTTTTGCCTGTTTTAACGGGCGGAAAGTCGTCGGGGTGGTCGTTGGGATAATCAAAATTTTCAGCGGAAAAAATATCCCGATCCAGCGGCTTGCTTTCATCGGTTTGATTCTGTTTGACGTCTTTTTTCATCTTATCAGCTCCTCAAAAAGAATCCAATCTCCCAATCATAATTGTAAGCTATTTTGCGTATTTTGTCAATCAAAACGGCAGTTTTTTTAGCTGATTTTGCCGAAAGCTTTACAATTTACAACAAGGGTATTATAATGATATAAATAAAGAATAAGGCTGATAAATATGATAAAGATTGATTTGATAACTGGCTTTTTGGGCTCGGGCAAGACCACGTTCTTAAAGCGGTACGCCGAATATCTGCTCGGCAGAGGGCAAAGGATAGGCATCCTTGCAAACGACTGCGGCGCGGTGAACATCGATAAGCTGCTTCTGCATGAGCTTGAAAGCAAGGGCTGCGCACTTGAAATGGTTGCGGGCGCGTGCGACGCCGACTGTCACAGGCGCCGCTTCAAGACAAAGCTTATCGCGCTGGGAATGAGCAGATATGACCGCGTTATTGTCGAGCCGTCGGGCGTGTTTGATATCGACGAGTTTTTTGACGCGCTGTACGAGCCGCCGCTTGACCGCTGGTATGAGATCGGCAGCGTTATCGCGGTGGCGGACGCTGCTCTTTGCGGAGAACTTTCGGACGGCGCCGATTACCTTTTGGCTTCTCAGGCAGCAAACGCGGGCGCGGTTGTACTCAGCAAAACCCAACTTGTGTCGGATGATGAGCGCGAATCGGCAATAGAGCACATCGAGGCGGCGCTGAAAAAGGTTAAATGCGATAAAAACGTGCGCGATATTATAATTGCAAAGGACTGGAGCGCTCTGACCGATGATGATTTTGAGCGAATAATGAACTGCGGGTATGAAAACAGCGGCTTTGTAAAGCGCGGAAGTACCGACAGCCTCGGCTTCGGCTCGGTTTACATTATGAACGAAAGCTTTACAGGGGAGGAGCTTTTTAAAATTTCGGAGTCAGTGTTTGCCGATAAAAGCTGCGGAAACGTGTTCAGGATAAAGGGCTTTGCCAAAGACGGCTGCGGATGGCTTGAATTCAACGCGACCGCAAAATCCGCTGAAGTACGCCCCTCGGAGAACGGACAGGAAATCATTATAGTCATAGGCGAAAATCTTAAAGAGGACAAAATCCGATTGATTTTTGACAGAAAACATCAAATACAATCTTGACAGAATACTTGTATTTTGATAAGATAATTACAGTGGACTTTAGCGTGTCAAAACGGCGCGTTTGGTTTACCCGATAAATATTCATATATGAAAAGGAGATTCGGATTATGAAATTTTGTAAGCATTGCGGAAATCAGATCCCTGATAACGCCGTATGCAACTGTCCCGGCGCAGTAGCTGAGCGTCAGCAGAATCAGGGCGGTTATCAGCAGCCCGGTTACCAGCAGCCCGGTTATCAGCAGCCCCAGTACGCTGCTCCCCGTCAGGGCAAGAGCTTCGGCCAGAAGCTCATCGAGCCATTCACACTTTACTTTAAGAACCCCAAGCAGGCGGTAGACAACAGGATCAAGGATAAGGACTTCCTTACTCCCCTTATTTACATCGCTGCTCTGTTTATGATCGTTCTCGGCGCCTGCAGCTGCATTTACGGCTGTTGTGCCGTTAAGGGCGTTCTCGTTCCCGGTAACGAAGGCGTCGGCAAGGGCTGGGTTAACTTCAACTTCGGTCTTACTCTGCTTGCTGCGTTTATCCTTACACTCGGTCTTGCTACAGCGTATGTAATGTCAAGATTCGTTATCCTCATCGTATGCGGCAAAAAGCCCGCTAACGCAGGCGACCTGCTTCTCAACTCTTTGATTTCATTCGGCGTTAACTCGATCATCCCCATGGGTCTTATCCTTGTAGGCGGCCTGTTCTACATGGCTACAAGCATGATCGGCTGGATGTTCTTCATCGTAGCTACCATCTGGTATGTTGCCGCTTGCCTGCTCGAAATCAAGGACGACTTCGACACCAACAAAAACGCTTTTGTAAGACTTCTTATCGTCGGTCTTGTAACAGGCGTAATGGTTGCTCTGTTCTTCCTGCTCTATCAGGGAATGTTCGCTATGAACGTTAGAAAGGTCACCGTAACCGTAAGCAACTTCTACAATTTATATTAATTGAATAAAAAATCCCGGCATAAGGCTTACGCAGCTTTATGCCGGTTTTTTTGTGCGCTTCAAAACAGCGTTATCCCGAACAGGTGCAGCCCCCAGAGCACTGCGCCGTAAATCACCGACGCAGACACGCCGTAAACGATCACGGGGCCGGCTATCGCAAACATTTTTGTGCCGACTCCCACAATAAAGCCCTCGGACTTGAACTCTATGGCGGACGACGACACCGCGTTCGCAAAGCCGGTAATGGGAACAAGCGTGCCCGCGCCCGCCTTGCGCGCTATTTTGTCGTAAACGCCCAGCGCCGTAAGGAGTACGCCGGCAAATATAAGCGTGACCGACGTAACGGTTCGGGCGGTGATCTCGTCAAGCCCCCAAAGCCTCAGCAGCTCATAAATATACTGCCCGGCAGCGCAGATACCGCCGCCGATAAAAAACGCCCTCACACAGCAAAGGGCGGTTTTGCTTTTTGGGGAGGATTTTTCAACGATCTTTGAGTATTCCTTTGATGTTACCATATTTTCTCCTTTTTATTATTGCTAAGGAAAGCAATTACCGTAAATAATTAAAAATATAAAACAGCATTGTTGACGACCCTTCAGTCAATCCTTGACGGATTGCCGGCTCCCCTTGCGCAGGGGAGCCTGTCGGTTGCAGTTCGTTTTCCAGGCTCCCCTGCGTACGGGGAGCTGGCGCCGTCAGGCGACTG
>CAZVSQ010000012.1:5716-17573 GCA_964629925.1 uncultured Ruminococcus sp. | reverse complement strand
GAATGTACGAGCGCACGGTAGTTATCAACGGATTTTCAAAGTCCTACGCCATGACCGGATGGAGGCTCGGCTACGCTCTCGGCCCCGCACCGGTTATCGCTCAAATGACGAAGCTCCACCAGTACGGAATAATGTCAGCTCCCACAACCGCTCAGTACGCGGCTATTGAGGCTCTTAAAAACGGCGACCGCGACGTTAACCATATGCGTGACGAATACGACATGCGCCGCCGCCTTGTAGTTGACAGCTTCAACGCTATGGGACTTAGCTGCTTTGAGCCTCTCGGCGCGTTTTATGTATTCCCCTGCATAAAATCCACAGGACTGACTTCCGAGGAATTCTGCACGCGCCTTATTATGGAAAAGCATGTAGCTGTAGTGCCCGGAAACGCTTTCGGCGAATGCGGCGAAGGCTTTGTAAGAGTTTCGTATTCATACTCGCTCAGCCATCTAAAGGTGGCACTGGAGCGCATAAAAGAATTTTTGGGAGAGCTGAAAAATGGAGATCAGGCTTAAGGCTCCGGCAAAAATCAATCTTTCTCTGGACGTTCTGGGCAAGCGCCCCGACGGTTACCACGAGCTTGCTACGGTTATGCAGGCGGTCGATTTATATGACGAGATCACCTTGACGGATAACGACAGCGGCAAGGTTACCGTCTCATGTGATTACGAGGGCGTGCCCTGCGACGACAGAAATATCTGCGCAAAAGCCGCATATAAATTTTTCGATTACTGCAGGCTTCCTGTTTCGGGTGTTCATATCGACATCAAAAAAACAATTCCGACGCAGGCGGGGCTTGCGGGCGGAAGCAGCGACGGCGCGGCTGTTATCGTCGGCATGAACAATATGTTCAATACCAAGCTGAGTCCGAAGGAAATGCTCGATATAGGCGAGAGGGTAGGAGCCGATGTTCCGTTCTGTATTGCGGGCGGAATAAAGCTCTGCACAGGCATAGGCGGTACAATGAAAAAGCTGCCGTCGCTTCACGGTGTTCATATCGTGATCTGTAAGCCGGATACAGTCAGCATTTCAACCGCCGAGGCTTATCAAAAGGTTGACGCGCTTGCTGAACATCCGTGTTATACCGACGAAATGGTCAAGGCACTGTACAGCAGGGATCTGTTTATGATTACCTCTACAATTTTCAACGACTTTGAGCTTGCTTTGCAAATTCCCGAGGTCGCCGAAATCAAAAGTATAATGCTCAAAAACAAGGCAAAGGGCGCGGGAATGTCAGGCTCGGGCTCTGCGGTTTTTGCGGTTTTCTCAAACGAGAATAAAGCAAAAAAATGTTTCGAAGCGCTTAAGACCGACTATCCGAAAACGTTTCTCTGCAAACCGATAAAAATCGGCTGCTCAATTGAATAAATAACAATGACCTGCCAATAATTCCCATTAGCAAATGCGATGAAAGGCAGGTCATTTTTTTGAAAAACTTTATAAAAGCCGCGTGTGTGGCATTAGTACTTACCGTTGTTTATACCATGATCCCGTTTCAGGCGGCGTGTGAGGATATTACCGATGATGTGTTTAGGCTCCATATTCTCGCCAACTCAGACAGCGAGGAAGACCAAAACCTTAAGCTTAAGGTGCGCGACAGGCTGCTTGAATATTCGCAGTCGCTTTTTGAGCAGGCAAAAAGCAAAGAGGAAGCGGAAAAGGTCGTAGCTTTTCATTTACATGACTTTGCCGATACCGCAACAGCGGAAATTGCCTCAGAGGGTTATAATTACGGTGTTCGCGCCGAGATAAAGCGCATGTATTTTACAACGCGTCATTATGAAAACTATACGCTTCCGTCGGGAATGTACGACGCGCTGAGAATAACAATAGGCAAGGGCAAAGGCCATAATTGGTGGTGCGTAATGTTTCCCTCGCTTTGCATCAATACCAAAACCGACGGCGACAGAAAAACGAAAGAATCGCTGGGCGACAGGGAATATGACTTGGTAAAGAACGAAAAACAGGAGTACAAGTTTTTTATTGTGGAATTTTTTGAAAAAATCCGTTCATCTTTCTTTTAAGTCCTTATTTTGGGACACTTAGGGGTGTATAATGATAGTATCATATCATACATCAGTAAGGGTGATAATATGCTGAGATTTATTTTAGGCAGAGGCGGTACAGGAAAAACCGCCTATATTTACAATAAAATAAAGGAGCTTGTTCAAAACGGCGAGGAACAGGTGCTTTTGCTTGTGCCCGACCAGAGTACCTTCGAGGCGGAAAAAGCTTTTCTTGATATTCTCGGCGCAAAGCAATGCAAGCATGTAGAGGTTTTCGGGTTTGACGGAATGTGCCGCCATGTTTTCCAAAAAACACATAATACACCGCAAAATGTAATAGACAACGGAACGCGCGCCGTACTGATGAGCGTTGCCCTTGAACAGCTCAGCGACAAACTGACTCTTTTAAAGTCACGCAGGACACGCGCAGTTACGGACATGCTCATCAATACACTTTCCGAGTGTAAAAAAAGCAATATTTCTAACGATATGTTACGCGAAGCCGCAAATAATATTCAAGATGAAACTTTGTTTGTAAAGCTTAACGAAACCGCGTTGGCGCTTGACACGTTTGACGCTCTGCTGTCGCAGAGCTATGTTGATCCGCTCGACAACCTCGACAGGCTAAAAAATATTCTTTTAAAGAATGATAATATTTTTAAGAATCAGGTATTGTATGTAGACGGCTTCAGCGGCTTTACAAAAGCTCAGCTTGAAATAATCAGACTGTTGTTATCGCGCTGCAGAGAAGTAAACATCACTCTTACGCTTGATCCTCAGGGCAGCAAAAGCGAGGACGTTTTTAAAATTTCTCAGGAAACTTATGTTATTATCAAGGATATTGCAAAACGCGATTATATCGACATAAAAGCTCCTGTAAAGCTTACACGATCTCTGCGCTTTGAAAAAGAGTCGATCGCGTATCTTGAAGAAAACGTATTTCGCCGTCACTGTAAGCCAAGAGATAAAGAGCCGAATGACGTCACAGTATATAACGCCGCCGATCTTCATGATGAATGTGAATTTGTCGCACGGCGAATAAAGCGGCTTGTAATAGATAAAGCCTGCCGATACGGCGATATCTCAATTATCTGCCGTGATGAAAAGAATTACCGCGGTGTTCTGGACGTTATTCTTGAAAAATACGAGATCCCGTTTTTTATTGATGTTCACCGCGACATTAGCGTTAAGCCTGCGGTAAGGCTTATCAACTCGATTTTCCGCCTTATTACCGAAGGCTTTGACCGCGAGGATTTTCTTTCCCTGCTGAAAACCGGGCTTACATATATTTCTGATAAAGAAATAAACGCCTTTGAAAATTACATATATATCTGGAATTTGACCGGAAAACGGCTTTGTGAACCCTTTACGCAGAACCCGCGCGGATATGCCGAGGAGTTTACCGAGGCTGACAGAAAGGCGCTTGAGGTATGTGAGTCGGTCAGAAAGCGCATAGCCGAGCCTCTGATTGCGTTCAGGGAAGAAATTAAAGGTAAAAACGGTAAAGAGATAACAGAAAAGCTTTACGATTTACTTCTTTCGCTTGATGTTCCAAACTCTCTTTCTATTATGTATGAAACTCTTGAATCAAAAGGCGAAAGGGGAATGGGCGCCGAGCAAGTCCGCGTATGGAGCCTGCTGATGGATGCCCTGGACAAAACCGTCGCGGCTGTGGGAGAGATCTCTCTTTCGGCTGAAAGATATTATGAACTGCTTTCAATTCAAATTTCTAATATAGAATATTCTCAAATTCCTCAGACGCTTGACTGCGTTACAGTCACCACAGCGCAGCGTGTGCGCGGCGCGTCACAAGAAGCGGCTTTTCTGATCGGTTGCTGTGACGGCGAATTTCCGGCTGTTCCCAGTGTTTCCGGTTTGTTTTCAAGCTACGAAATAAAGCAGCTTCAATTGAATGACATTGACATAAGCGACGACTTTTCCTACATAGCAAATTTGGAAACATTCATTGCGTATTGCGCCGTTATTGCGCCGTCGCAGTATTTGTATGTAAGCTTTCCGGCGGTTGATATGGAGGGCGAAAAAAAGAAGCCGTCCTCAATTATCGGCGAGATTATTAAAGTTTTTCCGAATCTTAGAGTTACCGACAAATCCGACTATAATTCGCGGAGTGACTCAATGCTCGCTTTAACTCCTGCTTTTGAGGAATACGCCCGCTCGCTTTCCAACAATACCGAGCTTTACGGTCTCGGAAATTTCTTTGCCGAGCACCCTGGTTACGCCTCAGGCGCAGAGGCGGTTAAGCGCGCTCTTGACCGCTCGCCCTTTAAGATAGAAAACCCCGCTAATGCCAGACTCCTTTTTGGTGAGGATCTGACCGTCTCTGCCTCGCAGGTGGAAAAATTCAGCAAATGCCGTTTTTCCTATTTTTGCTGTTACGGTCTGCGTGTGCGTGAACGGCTTAAGGCAGAGATAAACCCGATGGAATACGGCACAATGGTGCACTATATCCTTGAGGTTTTCTTTACTCAATATTCTAAAAAGGAATATTCGGAGATGTCTGACGATATACTGTCAGAGTTTATCCGCAATACGGTAAATGATTATCTTGAGGGGTATTTAGGCGGCAGCGCAGGCAAGGAAAAGTCTTTTCTATACAGGCTTGAGGTGCTTTGCAGCAACCTGCTGCTGCTTTTGCGGCATTTGATCGATGAGCTATGCCAAAGCGATTTCTCGGTAGCCGACTGCGAGCTTAAAATCGGCGGAGACATTCCCGCATACACCATTAAGCTGCCCACAGGTGAAAATATAGCTGTATGCGGAAGCGTTGACAGAGTGGATATAATGCATACCGAAAACGGCGATTACCTGCGTGTCATCGACTATAAATCTGGCGGAAAAGCGTTTAAGCTCTCCGATATTCTTTTCGGTTTAAATATGCAAATGCTGCTTTACCTGTGCTCGATCCAAAAAAACGGAGCCGAGCGTTACGGTGAGATCACTCCTGCGGGAATACTGTACATGCCTGCCGTTGTTCCGAATATCAGCGCGGACGGCTTGGACGAAACTAAAATCGCGAATAAAATATCAGACAAATTCAAGATGAACGGTCTTTTGCTTGACGATGTGCGTGTAATAAAGGGAATGGACAAAACCGAGGGAGCAAAGTATATTCCCGTAAAAATCCTGAACGGAAGCAATGCAAAATCCGACAGCCTAGCAACGCTGGAGCAGTTCGGCAAAATATTTAAAAAGCTTAATGATACGGTCGCTCAAATGGGAGAGAAGCTTTACGGCGGCGATATTGCCGCTGCTCCGTTAAAGGGAGGCGCGGACGCGTGCCGATATTGTCCGTACGACAGCGTGTGCGGTTACAGGCAGAGCGAACCGATTAATGTATTCTCAATGAATAACGAAGAAGTGCTGAAAAAGATCGATGATGAGCAAAAGAAAGATGTGAAGGGAGGCGACCGAGATGACGCGTAAATGGACGCCGCAGCAATTAAACGCAATATCAGCTACAGGCGGCTCAGTTCTTGTGTCGGCTGCCGCAGGCTCAGGCAAGACAGCGGTGCTTGTTGAGCGTGTTATCCGGCTCATTACCTCTGCCGAGAACCCTGTAGACGCCGACAGGCTGCTCGTTGTAACTTTTACCCGTGACGCGGCAGCTGAAATGAAGCAGCGCATATCTCAGACTCTTGCCAAGCTTTTAGAGAACGATCCTTTCAATCCGCAGCTCATAAGACAAAGCAAGCTGCTTTATACCGCTTCAATCAGCACGATCGACAGCTTCTGCGGCGATTTGGTTAAGGAGTACTTTCACACCCTCGGCGTTTCTTCCGATTACAGAATTGCCGATAAACCGGAGCTTGAGCTGATGAAAACTGCAGCAATGGATATTGCTGTTGAAGCGTTTTATAACGAAGGCAGCACCGAATTTGCCAAGCTTCTTGACGCTTTTTCGGGCAAGGGAGGCGACCAAAACCTGCGCGCTACCGTCGAGAAGATCCACGGCTTCCTTGAAACCCAGCCTTTTCCTGATTTATGGTTAAACTATATGTATGAGGGCTACGGCGAAAGGTCGGTTGCCGCTTCAATTTGGGGTAAAATAATAATTGATTATGCAGTACCCGCTGCAGCTCACTGTATTAATCTATGCGAAAGCTCACTGAGTATGCTCGGCGAGGCGGATGATAAGCTTAAAAACAAGCTTGTGCCGATAATCGAGGACGACTTAATATACTTTCAAACCCTGCAAAACAAGCTTCTCGGAGATGACTGGGACACTATCGTAAGCGCGGCGCACAGCTTCTCCGCAAAGCAGCTGCGAGCGCCGAACGGCTATAAAGAAAACCCGATAAAGCTTGCCGTAGCCGCTAACCGCGACAATGTAAAAGAAACCGTTAAGCGGCTGCAAAAGTATTTTTGCAGAACCGCTGATGAAGCCCGCGTTGAGTTTGCCGAGTTGCAGGAGCTTGTGGGCGTTTTATTCAGCTTAACGCGCAGATACATTAAGGAGCTCGATATATTAAAGCGCAAAAAGAACGTGCTCACTTTCTCGGATATCGAGCTTCTGGCGGTCAGGCTTCTCGCGGCTCCCGACGGCGAGGGCGGTTATGTAAAAACCGCTCAGGGGCACGAGATTTCAAGCCGTTTTGACGCGGTGATAGTTGATGAGTATCAGGATGTAAATGATGTACAGAACCTTATTTTCAACTGTATGTCGCGTGATGAGCAAAACTTGTTTACCGTGGGCGATGTAAAACAGTGCATTTACGGCTTCCGTCAGGCAAAGCCGCAGATTTTTGTAAACAGAAAGCAGAGCTATGCACGGTTTGATAAAGATAACCCGAGTTATCCGTCAACTATAATTCTTGATAAGAATTTTAGAAGCCGTGCCGAGGTGTGCGATACCGTTAATTTTATTTTCTCGCGCCTTATGACCAAAGAAACAGCTCAGATGGATTATACGCGTGACGAGTATCTTCATGTAGGTTTTCCGTATAAGCCCGCAGAGGGCTGCGAAACAGAGTTTGCCGTTATCGACAAATCCGAGTTTAAAGAAACAAGCGCCCCTGAATTGGAAGCTTCGTATATTGCCCGCAGGATACGAGAGATATTGTCATCAAAAATGACGGTTACCGACGGCAATGAAACGCGCCGCCCGACTTACGGCGATTTTGCAGTAATGCTCCGCAGCGCAAAAGGCAGCGCGCCGTTGTTTGTCAAAGCTCTGAAAGACCGGGGGATCCCTGCGTACAGCGAGGAAAAGGAGAGCGCCTTTGATACCCTTGAGGTTAAGATCTTGCTTAATCTTCTTCGCGTTATCAATAACCCAACGTCCGATATCGCTCTGCTTTCGGTATTATGCAGCCCTATTTACGGCTTTACTCCCGATGAACTTGCGCAGCTGCGTGCCAAAAACCGCATGCTCTCCCTTTATGCTTCTCTTGAGGCATTTCAAACGCAAAGTACAAAAGCAGTGGCTTTTCTTACTCAGCTTGAAGCCATGCGCTCGTACGCCTGTGTTTCAACCGTAGATGAGCTTATCGGAAGGGTGCTCGAGCTTACCTCTCTCGGAGCTGTGACCTGCGCTGTAAGCGGAGGGGATACCCCGTTAAAAAACCTTAATCTTGTACGGCATTTCGCGCGCTCATACGAGGGCGGCGGCGCAAAGACGCTTTCGGATTTTATCGGATTTATAGACAGATTGATTGAAAGCGGTGTAGAGCTGCCCTCAGCCGCCGCTAACGACGCGTCGGCGCTGAACGGCGTGCGCGTCCTAAGCATACATAAATCAAAGGGTTTGGAATATCCGTTTTGCTTTCTTGCCGGAACAGCCAAGCAATTCAATAAAAAAGATTTGAGTTCCGATGTGCTTATAGATAACTATGCGGGGCTTGGAATCAAGCGCAAGCAGGGCGTTTGCAGATACAATACCTTGCCGCGTCTTGCGGTTGAAATTGAGATCGAGCGTAATGAGCTTGCGGAAGAGCTGAGGGTTCTTTATGTAGCGCTTACTCGCGCAAGAGAAAAGCTGATTGTGATCGGCACGATTTCAAACGCCGAAAAATACATTACCGATACAGCGTCCGAGCTTATGTTCAATTCAATTATTGACCCTTATACGGTGACAAGCTCAAACAAGCTTCTCGACTGGCTTATCCTATGCGCTTTGTGCAACCCGTCATCTCGCAAACAAATGCTGAGCGGCTTTGAACAGATAGCTTTGCGCGATGATTATCCTTCGTGGAGCTTTAAACTGATTAACACTCCCGAGCAGCTTGCGCTTTCATTCAACAGCGAAGAACTCCTGAGTGTTGTTTCGAAAAGTCAAAAAACCGAACAAAACTACGCCGATATCTTGTCTTGGAACCTATCATATCAATATCCGAATTTTGCCGCAACTTCTCTTCCGCAAAAGGTAAGCGCCTCGCAAATCGCGCATGCTCAGAGCGATGATTACTTTGAGAAGATCATAGCCAAGCCTCGTTTCCTCAGCAAAGAGCACAGCTCGGCGGTCGAGCGCGGCTCGGCTCACCATCAGTTCCTGCAATACTGCGATTTTGCCCTTGCCAGAACAAGTGTTGACGGTGAAATCAACAGGCTTGAAAATGAAGGCGTATTAAGTGCCGAGCAGGCGGCTCTGATTGACCGCGACGGTATTGAAAAGCTTGTTAAAAACAGCCTTTTTGACCGCGTGATCGCTTCAAACCGGCTTTACCGCGAGGAGCGCTTTACCGTAAAGATCCATCCGGCTCTTATCTCCGACGATTATCCGGATACTGATGACGAGATCGTTATGCAGGGCGCGGTCGATCTCGCGTTTGAGGAGGACGGCAAAATCGTTATTGTCGACTATAAAACAGACCGGGTGCGCGATATTCAAAAGCTCGTTACGCTTTACCAAAAGCAGCTGGAGCTTTATAAGGAAGCAATGAGGCAATCTCTTGAACAGGAGGTTTCGGAGTGTCTTATCTGTTCTGTCGCTCTTAACGATATAATAAAGGTGTGTTAAATGGGCGCTGATTTTTGGCAAGCTGACGGAACAATATGCAAGCAAGGCGTGCACCGCGAATTGTTCGGTGTTGCCTTAATTAAAAAAAGGCAGGCTTCAAACCGATCGGTCTAAAGCCTGCCTTGTACTTATGTATTAGTTTTTAAATTCAGCGATGATTTTTTGGATAGTTGTAACGTCCTGAATGTCGATCTTTTTGTCGCCGTTCGCGTCGGCAATTTTGAACTCTTTAGGGTCGTTCACATCAACGATCGGGCTTCCGTCGGCTTTTTTGAATTCAGCAAGGAAGCGCTGAAGAATAGTAGCGTCCTCAACGTCAATATATCCGTTTCCGTTCAGGTCGCCTGCCAATACTTCGGGTTCTTCTTCGTTATGCAGAACAACGACCTCGCCGGCAGCGATCGTACCTGTAAGCTTGCCGTCCGTAACGGTGAATTTGCCGCCGTTTATTTTGTCGATGTACTCGCCGTCGGCAAGTGAAGTGTTGACTTTAACATTGTTTTCACTGTCTGAAACACTGACAATAACAGCGCCTTTGCTGCCGCGTTCTATCATTGTTACTTTCTGTTTTACGACGTCAACTACATTTTTGCCTTCTCCGACCATTGCGTTGCGGAATTTGTTGACCTCGGCAACGCTCTTGGTGTAATAGTTTTCGTCACCCGCGTTGCCTATAGTGTTTGTACCCCATTTATTGTTGAAGTTAACCTTGTCTGAGGCATCCGGTTCACAAGGCGCGCTTCCTTCGGGACGAGCGAAATACAGGGGAGTGGTGTCGCCCTGAGAACAGATGAGCGCCCATCCTTGTGTGATCTGTTTGTTGTTTAGTTTGTACCACGAACTATACTGTTTATCTTTTGGGTTGTCATCGGTGCAGTAGTTATCATGCGACTCAACCCATGTGACAAGTCTGTCGCTGTCTACGCCGGAAAGTCGGTAATTCTTAACAGCTGCAGCTGAAATTTTTTGCTTTTCAAGCGCGGATCTTAGATTTGTGCCGTAGCCCTCAGCGGTGATCTTCATTTTTTTAGCGTAGTCTTCCGCTCTGTCTGCACCTAAAAGCAGTTCGCCGTACTGGAATTCAGCATTGTTGTCAAGTACAACATCCCAGAAGCTGCCTGCGTACTTGGAATCGTCATCAGAAAGCTCAATGTGTTTTGCGGCGTCAAAGCGGAAGCCGTCAGCTCCGTCGGAAAGAACGGTTGTCATGTAGTCAACGATCATCTGCTGAACAGCGGGGTTTTGGGTGTTCAAATCATAAAGACCTGTCAGCTTGCCCTGGGTTACCTGATAGCGGTTTGACCAGTCGCTGATTTCGAGTCTGTCGTGGAAGGCTTTTCCGCCAATGTTCTTTACATGGCTTGAAATAGCGCTGTAGTCTGACGAGCAGTGGTTTGCGACTATGTCAACAATTACTTTGATACCGTACTTGTGAGCCTCGCTGCACATATCCTTAAACTCGTCCTCGGTGCCCAGCATGTAGTTGCCGATCGTGTAGTCGGTGGGCTGATACTGGTACCACCAGTTATTGCCGCTTGTGCTTTTCAGCGTCATTTTTCCTGTGCTTCCTATTTTTACCTGATTAATAGGCGAGGTCTGAATCGACTTAAAGCCTGCCTGTGCGATCCGCGGAAGATTTGATTTTATGGTTTTAAAGCTCCATGTCCAGCAGTGAAGGATCGCTCCGTCCTCTATTTTGTCCGGAAGATCATAAGACTGTGCCGAGGCGGCGTCGGGTTCGGAAGAAGCAGCACCCGCGCTAGTTGAAAACGCAAGTGAGCTTAACGCCATAACTGCGGCAAGGGCAACGGAAAAACTGCGTTTAAACGTTTTTTTCATAAACTTCTCCTTTTGTAGAGTTATTAATCTCTGTCGTTGTTGTAACGTGCCAGTTCTTTTGTAACTTTTTTGCGTGTCCTTGAATCAAGGAAAATAATAATCAGGCTTGAAAGTCCCTCGTAAACTAAAGCAATGCCGATAAATATAACGATAGCTTTCGCCCAAAAGTTATAGAAAAGAATGCAGAGAATGCCGAGCAGCAAACCGATAAGAGCGGCAATAAGAAAATAGTTCCAGCGTGTAAAGCCCATGGTCTTAAGATTAAAAGCTCTTTTGATATTTACAACACTGTCAACTACAATAACAGCTCCGATCGCGTAAAATAAGATCTCGGTTGTTTTCTCTCCCCAAATAAGGGCAAAAATACCTAAACCAACAGCAATAACGCCCATTGCAAGCTCAAGGAAAAGGTTTTCTTCATCGTCTTTGTTTAAGAAAAATGAAATAACATTAATAACGCCGTAAATCAGCATTATAATGCCAAACACAACATTGATTCCGTCGGCAACAACATCGTTTTTAGCCACCATAAATACTCCGAGAACTATGTAGGCGATAGAAGCGATGATAAACGTACCGATAAGATTTCTTTTATTTGGTTTTTCTTTAGACATATAAATTCCTCCTTAGTCAATTCTCTTGTCGCAGAAGTCGCACATCTGCATACCGAGTTTTCTATAGCTCAAGTTTGGCAGATATGCCTCGCTCTGAGTTACACATTTTGGATTGTTGCAATGCTGAGGGCTGATCTCCGTTTCACGCGAGGCAATAACAAAGTCCTCGTCCTGCAACAGCAGCAGAATCAAAGCCATTCTGCCGTACATTCCGTACTGCGCCTGCTTAAAATACAGCGCGCGCGGGTCATCGTCAATATCGACGGTGATCTCGTTTACGCGGGGCAGAGGATGAAGGATTATCATGTCATCCCTTGCTCGGTCAAGCTTCTCACGGTCGAGCACAAAAACATTCTTTTGCGCCTGATATTCTTCCTCGCTTTTGAATCTTTCGCGCTGGATACGAGTCATGTAAAGCACGT
>CAZVSQ010000012.1:0-5706 GCA_964629925.1 uncultured Ruminococcus sp. | reverse complement strand
GTCGCTGACAGCGTCCGAAAGGCTGTGTGAGATCTCATATTTACAGTTGTTCTTTTCAAGAATATCAATGATGTACAGCGGTACACTTAATTCCATTGTAGAAATAAGCACAAAAGAATTGCCCTCATATTTAGCCAGCGTTTTAATCAGCGAGTGAACGGTCCTTCCGTTTAGCAAATCGCCGCAAACGCCGATTTTCATGTGATCGAGCCTGCCTTTTTCACAGCTTAAGGTTACAATATCCGTAAGCGTTTGAGTCGGGTGCAGATGACCTCCGTCACCGCAGTTGATAAGCGGAACCCCCGAATAAAGCGAAGCCGCCATTGCGGTACCCTCAACGGGATGGCGGATGGCTATTATGTCGGCATAGCCGCCTATTACAGAGATAGTATCCTTTAGGCTCTCTCCCTTTGCAACAGAGGAATTCATCGGATTGTCAAAGCCTATTGGCCTGCCGCCCAGCTTAAGCATAGCTGTCTGAAACGACATCTGTGTGCGTGTGCTCGGTTCATAAAACAGAGTAGCCAGGATCTTGCCGTCACATGCGTGGCGGTAATCTGCGGGGCTCTGCATTATTTTTTTTGCTTTTTTAATAAGCTTTTCGATCTGATTTACGCTCAGAGCTTCAAGATCGATAAGGTTTTTATTTGTCATAGCGTCACACCTTTCACAAGTATCACTATATATAATTATTGTATCAAATAATAATATAATCTTATTTCGATAATAGAAATAAGCGAATAATATTAGTGAAATTTTGATAAAAATTTTGTAATTATTTCGCCAAGTTTTTACTAACTATAAATAAACAATATAAAAGAGCCGGCAGCTGCCGGCCCTTCTGTTTTACATTCTTATTCTTATTTCGCTTCCGCGCCGAACTTTGGCTTTATCCATATCGTCCATATTATGCCCCCGCACGCTTTGAACCAAGCCAATGCATACAAGAGTGCTCAGCGCCGAGGTACCGCCGGAGCTGAACAGGGGAAGCGTGATACCGATAACAGGGAAGAAGCCGAGCACCATGCCGATATTGATGATCGTCTGTGAGGCAAAGGAAGCAAAAACGCCGATACACAGCAGCTTGCCCTCGTTTTCGGTTGAGTTTGCGGCGTTCATAAGTACCTTTATAATGATCCCAAACAGAATAATCATCAGGATTATACAGCCCATGAATCCAAGCTCCTCACCGGCAACTGTCATTATAAAGTCATTTTCCTGCTCGGGAACGATCGAGTAAGCTACACGTGAGCCGTTGTACAGTCCGCTGCCTCCAAGCTCTCCGCTGGCTATTGAGACCTTGCTCTGGTACTGCTGCCAGCCGTAATTTGTCATTGCGTTGCCGTCAAGGTCAAACAGCGCCAGAAAGCGGTTGCGGTGCTCGTCGTTCATAAATAGATTCCAGATTATCGGAACACTTATAAGCAGCGTGCCGCCAAGAACCGCAAAGTAGCGGAGCTGAACTCCCGCCACAAACGCCAAAATAATAAACATTAGAGCAAAAATCAGCACCGTTCCGTCGTCGCCCTGCATGTGTATGATCGCCATTGGAATAAGCGCGTGACCAAGAAGAGAAAGAACGCCCGGAAAACTGTGGATAAGCTTTTTTTCAATCAAAAACGAAGCGTGTTTTGAAAAAGTAATGATAAAGCAGATTTTAATAAACTCCGAGGGTTGGAAAGTATAGCCGCCGGGCAGCTCTATCCACGCGGTGTCGTCTGTTCCGCTCACGCGAATACCGAAAGCAAACACAAGCGCTGCGAGAATCAACCCTACAACCAGTGCGATGTACCATTTTTTTATAATAAACCTATAATCGGCAAAAGAGATGAAAACCGCTGCGGCAATACCGATAATTACCGCCGTAAGCTGAGGGCGGATATAGTTGTAGTCGCCTGAGCGCTGCATGCTTGAAATAAGCAGCAGGCTGTAAATAACGGCGGCGATAGTAAACAGCCACAGAACAACATCGGTTTTGCGGAAAAAATCAGAAAATGAGTCTGAAAACCTGTTCATGGAAACTCCTTTGTTTCAGTTGATATTCTTATTATAGTAAATTCAGAGCATAATATCAAGTTATTTTTTGAATTTGGAATAATACAAAGCGAAACCTTTGCTATAATAGAAAAGATAATAAAGAAATATCGCGGAGGTGCGAAATATGTTATCTGATATTGAAATTGCTCAGCAGGCAACCTTGCTTCCAATCAAAGAAGTCGCTGCTCAGATCGGCATTTCCGAGGACGAGCTCGAGTTCTACGGAAAATATAAGGCAAAGCTTTCCGATGAGCTGAGCGACCGTGTAAAGGCCGGTCCCGACGGCAAGCTGATACTTGTTACGGCAATCAACCCGACTCCCGCAGGCGAGGGTAAAACCACCACTACCGCGGGACTTGGACAGGCTATGGCTAAAATCGGCAAAAAAGCTATTATAGCTCTGCGCGAGCCGTCTCTAGGCCCCGTATTCGGAATCAAGGGAGGAGCCGCAGGCGGCGGATACGCTCAGGTGCTTCCTATGGAGGATATCAATCTCCACTTCACGGGCGACATGCACGCAATTACAGCTGCCAATAACCTTTGCTGCGCAATGCTCGACAATCACATCCAGCAGGGCAACGCACTGGGAATCGACCAGCGCAGGATCCTTATAAAGCGCTGCCTTGATATGAACGACCGTGCGCTTCGAAATGTTGTTATCGGTCTCGGCGGAAAGGTAAACGGCGTTCCGCGCGAGGATCATTTTATCATTACCGTTGCTTCCGAGGTAATGGCTATTCTGTGCCTTGCCGCTGATATTGATGATTTAAAGCGCAGACTCGGCAATATCCTTGTCGCCTACAATTACGCCGGCGAGCCTGTTTACGCCAAGGATCTAAAGGCTGACGGCGCAATGACCGCGCTGCTTAAGGACGCAGTCAAGCCTAACCTTGTCCAGACTCTTGAGGGTACTCCTGCCATTATGCACGGCGGCCCCTTTGCGAATATCGCTCACGGCTGCAACAGCGTGCGCGCTACAAAGCTCGCTCTTAAGCTTGCCGATTACTGTATTACCGAGGCAGGCTTCGGTTCGGATCTCGGCGCCGAAAAATTCCTCGACATCAAGTGCCGTTACGCCGGTCTTAAGCCCTCGGCAATCGTGCTTGTGGCTACCTGCCGCGCTCTTAAATACAACGGCGGCGTTCCTAAGGCGGAGGTATCTAACGAGAACCTCGAGGCTCTTAAAAAGCGAATCGTTAAACTCGGTGTTCACAATGAGAATATGAGAAACTACAACGATCCGTTTGTTGTTGCAATCAACCAGTTCGGAACAGATACCGAAGCTGAGCTGAAATATATAGAAAACTACTGCATTGAAAACGGCGCTGATTTTGCCCTTTCAAATGTATTCGGCAAAGGCGGCGACGGCGGTATCGAGCTCGCTGAAAAGGTCGTTGAGGCATGCGAAAAGCCTTCCGATTTCAGCCCGATTTATGACATTGACCTTACAGTTAAAGAGAAAATCGAGGCTATCGCCAAAAAGATTTACGGAGCGGCTAAGGTCAACTACACTACTGCTGCAGAAAAGGCAATTGCCGAGGTGCAAAAGCTCGGCGCCGACAAGCTGCCCGTCTGCATAGCAAAAACACAGTATTCGCTGTCCGATGATCCGGCTTTGCTCGGCGCTCCCAAGGACTTTGAAATTACCGTACGCAATGTTTCGCTTTCAAACGGCGCCGGCTTCACGGTAGTTTACACCGGCGATATTATGACAATGCCCGGACTTCCAAAAGCTCCTGCTGCTCACAATATCGACGTAAACAGCGACGGCAAGATCACGGGACTGTTTTAATATGATAAGGATCGTTTCAGAGAGCGCTGAGGATACCGAGAGAATAGGGGAGCGCCTTGCCTTTAAGCTTAAGGGCAACGAGGTGATCGCGCTGTTCGGCGGCTTGGGTATGGGAAAAACCGCATTTACGCGCGGACTTGCGCGCGGTCTTGGTTTTTCCGACGGCGTTTCCAGTCCTACATTCGCGCTTGTAAATGAATACAGAGGGAATGTGAATATATATCACTTTGATATGTATCGTGTCCAAAGCTGGGATGACCTCTACTCGACAGGCTTTTTTGATTATATCGACAACGGCGTGCTTGTTATCGAATGGAGCGAAAATATCGAAGGCGCCCTGCCCGAAGAAGCGCTCCGAATCACTATCAGCAGGGGCGATCACGACAATCAGCGAATTTTTGAGATCGAAGGTGTTGACAGCCTATGACAATTCTTGCTATGGATACCTCGGCAAAGGCGGCGTCTGTCTGCCTTGCAAGCGAGGAAAAAATAATCGGTGAGTTTTTCATTAACACGTCGCTTACGCACAGTCAGACGCTTGTTCCTATGATCGAGCAGCTCTGTGAAAAATCAGAGGTTCTTATGGAAAGCATAGAAGCCGTTGCGGTAAACGCGGGGCCCGGCTCTTTTACGGGCGTCAGGATCGGTGTTGCGGCGGCAAAGGGAATCGCTTTTCAACATGATCTTCCCTGCGTATCGGTTTCAACGCTTAAAAGCATGGCGTATAACATGCTCGGCGGCGACTGTGTTGTATGCGCCCTGATGGACGCGCGATGCTCACAGGTATATAACGCGATGTTCCGCGTAACAGCGGAGAGAGTAGAGCGCCTGTGCGATGACAGGGCGATCTCTCTCTCGGATTTAAAGCTCGATTTGCGCAATTACACTGAAAAAGTTGTGTTTGTCGGCGACGGAGCTCAGATAGCGTTCAAAAGCCTCGAAAACCCGCCCGAAAACGTCTTTTTGGCACCGATAAACAGAATTAGTCAAAATGCTGTTTCGGTCGCATGCGCGGCGTTTAAACAGATAAATGATGGAAAAACGCTCACGCCTGCCGAGCTTATGCCCGTATATCTCAGGCTTCCGCAGGCACAGCGCGAGCTAAATAAAAAAATGGGGGTAAACAAATGATAGCACTCGGATGTGATCACGGCGGCTATAACCTGATGGTCGCAATTAAAAAGTATCTTGATGAAAACAATATCGCGTACAAGGATTTCGGTACAGACAGCACCGAAAGCGTGGATTATCCTGTATACGCCTACAAGGTAGCCAAAGAGGTTACCGGGGGAGAATGTGAGCTTGGAATACTTTGCTGCGGCACGGGAATAGGTATTTCAATGGCAGCCAATAAGGTAAAGGGTGTGCGCGCTGCCGTTGTGAATAATGAATTCGGGGCCGAGATGACGCGCCGCCACAATCACGCAAACATCCTATGCATGGGCGGAAGAGTTATAACTGAGGAGCAGGCGGTTAAATTCACGGATATTTTCCTTAACACTCCTGAGGAAGGCGACCGCCACGATAAGCGGGTCGCAATGATAACCGCTATAGAAAACGGCACCTTTGAGGGCTGAAAACTGAATGTTTAAGATAAACGCACCAAAAAACGGTGCGTTTATCTTTTTTTGTTTATAATGTAACCTTATTGTAATCTTTTGTAGCAAAATCAACAAGCTTCCACAAAGGCTAAAATACTATTTAATCTGCATAAAAAAACGCATGATAAGGCTCAAATAGCAGCAAAAGCAACAATAACTAAGCCTTTTGTAACTTATTTCGGTAAAAAATTTCATTTTTTTAAATTTATTTACAAAAAGGGGTTGTTTTTTTTCTTATAAAGTATTATAATAGTCCCATAATGTTCTTGAAGAATT
>CAZVSQ010000011.1:18562-18954 GCA_964629925.1 uncultured Ruminococcus sp. | reverse complement strand
CGCGATGCTTGCGCGTGACTGGAGTTCAGACGTGTGCTCTCGTATGCCATCTTCTGCTTGACGACGTTTTGTCGGAGCTTGACAGCGGCAGACAGGATTTTCTATTGAATGAGTTAAAGGACAGTCAGGTTTTTATTACCTGCTGTGAGAAGTCAAATAAAGAACAGCTTAAAAACGGAAAGGTATTCTTTGTAAGCAAAGGAAACGTTACCGAATAAGAGGAAGGTATGTATTTACATCTCGGACAGGACACGGTAATTGACGATAAAAATATAGTGGCTATGTTTGATATCGACGCGTGTACCGTATCTAAAAAAACAAGAGATTTTTTGGCGGCGGCACAAAAGAACGGAGAGGTCGTCAATGTGTCATTTGAATTGCCGCGCTCGTTT
>CAZVSQ010000011.1:7281-18552 GCA_964629925.1 uncultured Ruminococcus sp. | reverse complement strand
GGAAAACGGCAGGAATGTTGTTTACATCTCCCAGCTATCCACAAAGACACTCAGCAACAGAAGATTTGGATAATTAAAAGAGGAATGTATATGAACCGTAAAAAACAAAGATGTCCGTACTGCGGAAGAAGAATGTCATATATAAACGCTTATTTCAGCAGACGCAAGGCTCAGTACACCTGCACGCGCTGCGGAAAGGAAAGCAGAGTTGTAATTTCTAAAATAATTATTCCCGTGTTTATTATTGTTGCGGTTATTTCGCTGGCAATAATGGGCTTGTGGTTTTTGTTTAAGCTGTTGAGCAATCCGCTGGGAATATTGCTTGTTGCCGCTCCTTTGGTAATATTTCTGCTTTTCACGCCCAAGTTTGTATATCTTGAACCGCTGAAAAAATATAAGAAATCAATGGAAGCAAAAAAAGCGGGAATGGAGTATTCGGATAATTTAGTTGCGGCTGAATTTGACGAGGATATGAATACCTCGCTTGAAAACAGCATGCAGTTTAAAATCAACTCCGATCTGTTCAATCAGATAAAGTCAGAGCGTTCCGCCGCAAAAAAACAGGCTGAAAGTCAGGAGATAGTTTCACACTCCGAAACGATCGATAAGGACAGTTATGTTCATGTAATTGATGATGTAAGCGAAGATCACGCCTCAACAACAGCGGTCCCGCTGAAAAAAATCCATTCCGAGGGAACACCCGTCCGCAGCAGACACTATCTGCCGCCGATGGAAGAAGTTGAGACGGCCGACGAAGAAGTTTCGGATGACGACGTAAAAGAATATGTAAAACCCGACACAAATAAATACTCGGGCAACAGAAGGTTTTGATAATGAAGATTTTGCCTAAGCAGTCTGTTTGTCCCCACTGTAAAACGGTTTACAGGTATTCGGATCTAAAAAAGATAATGTGGAAAAAAAGCGATTCGTGTTACCACTGCAAAAAGAATTTCAGGGTATCGCGCAAAGGCTTTTTGATACTTGCGCTTGAGTTGATTGCTGTTTATGCAATTATAAATGTTATCGCTATTGGAGTAGTTGAAAGCGTAAGCTTTATATCGCTTTTTATAATGAATATTATTCCGGCGCTGGCGGCAGTGATGCTGTTACCGCTCTATATCGAAATAATAAAAGATAGGAAAAAGAAAAAGTAATCAGGTGAATAACGGAGGTTTTTGTTTTGGAAAATCAGGAAAAAATTGAAAAGAACGAAAATATTGAGGCAACCGAAAACGGAATAGAAATCACCAAGGTCGAACAGGAATACGGCGCCGATGAGATACAGGTTCTTGAAGGACTTGAGGCGGTAAGAAAGCGTCCGGGCATGTATATCGGCTCAACCGGACCGCGCGGTCTGCACCATCTTGTGTATGAGATCGTTGACAACTCGATCGACGAGGCGCTTGCGGGCTACTGCTCAAAGATAGAAGTCGTTATTGAAAAGGGCGATATCATCCGCGTATCGGACGACGGCCGCGGAATCCCCGTCGGAATAAACAGCAAAACCGGCTTGCCTGCCGTAACCGTTGTATTTACCGTGCTTCACGCGGGCGGAAAGTTCGGCGGCGGCGGATACAAGGTTTCGGGCGGTCTGCACGGCGTAGGCGCTTCGGTAGTAAACGCGCTTTCGGAATGGCTCGAGGTCAAGGTATGTGACGGTGAAAACGTGTATTTCCAGCGTTACGAGCGCGGAAAAATCATCAACGAGCTTGAAATAATAGGCAAGTCCGACGTAAAGGGCACTGAGGTTCGCTTTAAGGCAGATCCGCAGATTTTCCAGGAGACCACCGTATATGAATATTCGGTTCTTGAGCGCCGTCTGCGCGAACAGGCTTTTCTTAACGCCGGCGTTCATATTGAGCTGCGCGACGAAAGAATTGACGGTGAAACAATAAAAAACAATTTCCACTATGAGGGCGGTATAAAGAGCTTTGTGGAGTATATCCACAAAAAGCGCTCGCTCGAGGTCATTCATCCCGACGTTATTTACTTTGCCTCTAAGAACGAGGAGGACACCGTAGCTGTTGAGATCGCCATGCAGTACAACGAGAGCTACAACGAGAACCTGCTCACCTTCGCAAATAATATCCACACCACCGACGGCGGTACTCACGAGGAGGGCTTCAAGCGCGCTCTTACCTACGTTATGAACGACTACGCGCGCAAGTTCGGCAAGCTTAAGGACAACGACAAGAATTTGAGCGGCGAGGACGTCCGCGAGGGCATTACGGCTATCATCAGCGTTAAGCTGAAAGAGGCTCAGTTTGAAGGCCAGACCAAGGCAAAGCTCGGCAACACCGAGGTAAGAACAATGGTCGACAAGCTGCTGCGCGAAAAGCTGATGGTTTATCTTGAAGAAAATCCGGCTGTAGCAAAGGCTATTTTTGACAAGGCTTTAGCTTCGGCAAGGGCGCGTGAAGCGGCGAGAAAAGCAAGGGAGAACGTAAGAAGAAAGTCGGCGCTTGAATCGGCTCAGCTTCCCGGCAAGCTTGCCGATTGCCAGTCGCGCGACAGCAGCGAGACCGAGATATTCATAGTCGAGGGTGACTCGGCGGGCGGCTCCGCAAAGGGCGGACGCGACAGAAGGATCCAGGCTATTCTTCCTCTTTGGGGCAAGATGCTCAACGTTGAAAAGGCGAGGATCGACAAGGTTTACGGCAACGATAAGCTTATGCCCGTCATTACCGCGCTTGGTACGGGCATAGGCGACGAGTTTGATTTGGAAAAGCTAAGATACGATAAGGTAATCATCATGGCGGATGCCGACGTCGACGGCTCGCATATCCGCACACTGCTGCTCACGTTCTTCTTCCGCTATATGAGACCTTTGGTTGAAGCGGGTCATGTATATATAGCTCAGCCGCCGCTTTACAGGATAACAAAGGGCAAGGAGCATAAATACGCTTACTCCGATTTGGAGCGTGACCAGATTTTGGCAGGAATCGAGGGTAAAACCGAGATCCAGCGCTACAAAGGTCTTGGTGAAATGGACTCCGAGCAGCTTTGGGAGACCACAATGAACCCCGATTCAAGGCTTATGCTCCGCGTTGAGCTTTCCGACGCCGAGGAAGCGGACGAGACCTTTACTATCCTTATGGGCGACAAGGTCGAGCCCAGACGTGAATTCATTGAGAAAAACGCGAGATATGTACAAAATCTCGATGTATAAGGAGGTACCGTATGCATTCAAAATCTTATATAACCGTCAGATATGCCGAGACCGACAGAATGGGTGTTGCTCACCACGCAAACTATCCCGTGTGGTATGAGATCGGAAGAACCGACTTTATAAAGCTGTTCGATACCACCTATACAGAAATGGAAGAATCGGGCGTTATGACTCCTGTGCTTAATCTTACCTGCCACTACGGAAAGCCGGCTTATTATGAGGACAGGCTGATAGTGCGCACATGGTGCATCCACATGACGGCGGCGAGGATAGAGTTCGCTTATTCCGTAAAAAGGATCCTTGACGACGGCACCGAGGAGGAGCTGGGATACGGCACTACCGAGCACGGCGTTGTTGATAGCGTTACCTTTAAGCCCTGCAACATAAAAAAGCGCCTTCCGGAGCTTTACGAAAAGATGAACGGAAATATTAAAGAGATTTAATTTATATATTGAATAAAAAAGCAGAGGTACTATGATGGATGAACAGTTGAATGAAAAAAGAATTATAGACGTCGACCTGCAAAACGAGATGCGCAAAAGCTTTCTCGACTACTCAATGAGCGTTATCGTGGCGCGCGCGCTTCCCGATGTGCGCGACGGACTTAAGCCGGTCCACAGACGTATTCTTTATACAATGTATGAAAGAGGTCTTGAGCCGAACAAACCGTACCATAAATGCGCCGACACCGTCGGTTCGGTGCTGGGTTCGTATCACCCTCACGGCGACGCGTCGGTTTATGACGCCATGGTGCGCCTTGCTCAAGACTTTTCAATGAGATACATGCTTGTTGACGGTCACGGAAACTTCGGTTCGGTCGACGGCGACCCGCCTGCGGCTTACAGATATACCGAGGCGCGCATGAGCAAAATCTCAATGGATATGCTCACCGACATCGACAAAGATACAGTTGACTTTGTTCCTAACTACGACGACAGATTAAAGGAACCGACGGTGCTTCCGAGCCGCTTTCCAAACCTGCTTGTAAACGGCTCCAGCGGTATCGCGGTAGGTATGGCTACCGAAATCCCGCCTCACAACCTAGGCGAGACCATAGACGCTGTCTGTGCTTTGATCGACAATCCCGACGCAGAACTTCCGGAGCTTATGGAGTGCCTGCCCGGTCCCGATTTTCCGACCGGCGGCATGATAATGGGCAGAAGCGGGATCCGCGCCGCTTACGCCACAGGCCGCGGCAGGATCACCGTCCGCGCCAAAACCGAGATAGTTGAGGCAAAGAACGGCAGATATAAAATTATCGTCACCGAGCTGCCGTATAAGGTCAACAAGGCGCGCTTGATCGAAAATATAGCCAACCTTGTAAAGGACAAAAGGCTTGAGGGCATTTCAAACATTGAGGATCATTCCGACAGAAACGGAATGCATATTGAAATCGACGTAAAGCGCGACGCTTCGGCTCAGATAGTGCTCAATCAGCTGTTCAGCTACACCCAGCTTCAGGTCACCTTCGGCGCAATTATGCTGGCTATCGTTGACGGCCAGCCCAAAATCCTTACGCTGAAGGATATGCTGAGCTGCTATATCGACTTCCAGGAGGAGGTCATCCACCGCAGAACCCAGTACAACCTCAAAAAAGCGATGGATAGGGCGCACATCTTAGAGGGCTTGAAAATAGCTATCGACTTTATCGACGAGGTTATCGCTATCATCAGAAAGAGCAAGGATCTGCCGAGCGCCAGAACAGCCCTTATGGAGCGCTTCGGGCTTGACGAGATACAGGCTAACGCTATCGTTCAGATGCGCTTGGGACAGCTCACAAATATGGAGCGCGCCAAAATAGAGGACGAAATAGCCGCTCTCAAGGCTAAAATCGCCGAGTATAATGAGATTCTGGCAAGCGATACAAAGAAGCTTGAAATCGTCAAGGAGGAGCTTATCGCTATCCGCAACAAATACGCCGATCCGCGCCGCACCGAGATCTGTGCAATCAGCGGCGAGGTCGATATCGAGGATCTTATCCCTCAGGAGGAGTGCGTTCTTACACTGACTCAGTTCGGCTATGTAAAGCGCCTTGCGGTTGATACATATAAGATACAGCGCAGAGGCGGCAGAGGCGTTTCGGGCATGTCCAGACGCGAGGAGGACGTAGCAACAGAGATGTTTATTATCAACTCTCACGACTATGTTCTGTTCTTCACCGACAAGGGCAGGGTTTACCGCCTGAAATGCTACGAGGTTCCCGAGGGAACCCGACAGTCAAAGGGACTTAATATCGCTAATCTGCTTCCTATTTCACCCGATGAAAAGGTCACCTCGATGATCCGCGTGCCCGAGTTTGACGAGGAAAAGTTCCTTGTTATGGTAACGCGCAGGGGCATTATCAAGCGTATCGCGCTCAACGCCTACAACACAGCTCGCAAGGGCGGCCTTATCGCGCTTGAGCTTAACGAGGGCGACGAGCTTGCGTGGGTACGAATGACCGACGGAAACGCCAATGTAATTGTCGCAACGCGCAACGGTACGGCTATCCGCTTTAAGGAAACCGACGTCCGTCCGATGGGAAGACAGGCAAGAGGCGTTAAGGCGCTCACTCTTAAGAGCGGCGACGAGGTAGTTGGCATGAGCGTTGTGCGCGAGAACGGTCTGGTGCTGACAGTAAGCGAAACAGGCTACGGCAGGCTGTCAAGCGCCGACGACTACCGCATCCAATCGCGCGGCGGCAAGGGTATTATCAACTACCATGTTGAAAAGTACGGAAAGGTAGCCGCAATCAAGGTCGTTGACCTTGACGACGATATTATTATGATCTCGCAGGACGGCATTATCATCCGTATTGCCGCCGAGTCTATCCGCGTTTGCTCGCGTCCGTCAAAGGGCGTTACCGTAATGAAGGTGGGCGAGGGTGACAGAGTAGTTACCATAGCGCGTTCGCCTCATGTTGAGGAAAATGAAGATACCGAAAACACAGAGGCAGAAGAACCCGCGGAAGAATCGGCAACAGAAGAATAATAAAAAGCGGCAGCATTCTCTAAAAAGGGTGTTGCCGCAATTGTCTGGTGATAATATGAAGAAAATCAGAGCATTTGCAGCGGCGTTGCTGGTTTGTATTACCGCGCTGAGCCTTGCGGCATGCGGCGGTGAGAGCAGCAACAACGACATAAAAAGCATTGAAAAGCCCAAAACCGCGGCTACATCCGACGAGGCTGATATCTCAGCCCGTAAAGACGCGGTAGAGGGAAGCACCAACGTTAACGGAAAACGGTTTAATCTTACTCTGCATGAATTTACAACGGAGTACAACGACACTAAAGACCGCCGCAAGGAAAACGACCGCATTTTCTTCGGCAACTGGAGAAAAAACAGCGGCGCCCAAAAGGATGACAACGGCGTTGATATCCAATACTGGTATTATAACGACGATAACGTGAGCTTTACCGCCACGGTTGAAATAGCTTCACAAAAGCTTGTGAACATAGGCTGCGGAACTACCATGAGCAAGTTTATGGGCATGGAGGGCGACAGGAAAAACAGCGACGTTATTCTGGGAAAAGCCGCGCTTATGGCAGAGGTCGCCTGCGGTTTTGACGAGGGCAGCGAAACCGTTTTGCAGGATATTTTCTTTAAAACCGCAACCGGAAGCGACGATTCGCTGTGGTACAAGGGCTATGTTTTTAATATGAGCACAAAAGAGGACTATAACGACAGCAAAAATAACATTATGCTGTTCAGGGTTTTCCCGGTTACCGACAGCCTAAAGAACGAATGGAAGCTGAAGGAATACGGTTAATGAATGCGGAATTCGGATTTCGGAATGCGGAATTGTTTTGATATAATAAGAATACAGCGTGCGATAGATTGAATCGCACGCTGTTTTTACATTATAGATATTTGCAATACTTTGACCCGCCGTTGTGCCGCAGTTTCCGATAACGCCGAGCTTTACAAAGGCGGAATGGGTGCAGCGTCACGCTGCCGCTGCCTTATACCAATTCGTCGGCAGAGATACGTTGATATTCGTAGTTGTTGTAGAGCAGCTTTTCTCCGTCAAAGCTGTAGGTTGCTTCTTCGGTGGTCTTTTCCTTCATGGTATAAGTTTGGGTGATTTTTCCGTCCTTTGCCGAGTAGTTGTAGAACGAAAAATTCACTCCGACCTGATTGGCGTACATTATGCCGTTTTTGTCAAAGTAAAGGTACGCGCCCGTGTCGTCCTTCCACGCTCCCAAAAGCTTTTCATCAATTACGGGGTTCTTTTCAGCCTTTGGAATACTGTTGTAGCTTTCCGTTCTGACCATTGTGGATTTGCTGCTGTCGGCTGTATTGGTGAGCACCACGCTTGAATCGTCCTTGCTGAACTCATAGGTGAAGTCGCCGTCCAGACCGAAGGTCATTTGTGAGCTGAATATCGATTTGCCGTCTTTTTCTTTGATTTCATATCCGCCGCGGTAGCCCATAGTGCCTATAAGCATAAACGAACGCCCGCTGCCGTCAAAGCAGAAGATAAAGCTTTTAAGCTGAGAGCCGGTTCCTTCGGTTATTTTCCAATATCCGGCAAATCGGTCTTTTTTGGTGTCCGGCTTATATAGCTTTGTAAGGTCGGTTTCTTTTTTTAGATCCTTTACGGATGTTGTCTGGGGCTCGGTCGCCATAGTTTGGGCGGCTGTGGTAACAGGCTCTTTATTGCTTGATGAATCTCCGGAGCAAGCTGTAAGCGAAGCGGCTATTATTATTGCCGTAACAGTGCAGGTCAATTTTAAAAACAGTCTTTTCATATACTACCTCTTTAAAAAATCATTGCTATTATTGTAGTATTTTATACAAAAAAAGTCAACAATAATTTTGCCGAATAAGCAGTGCGGAAAAAAACGTAAAATAATCGACTAATTGCAAAAAAGCTGTTGATTAGAGTCAAACTATTTGCTATAATAAAGGATAAATTAAAAGATGAGAATGGAGGAGTAGTATGCTGAATACCAATTTTGATTCAAAATTCGGCAAGGAGGGGCTGACCTTTGACGATGTCCTTCTGATTCCCGGGGAGAGTAACGTTGAGCCGAAGAACGTTGACGTCACAACTAACCTGACAAAGACAATCAAGCTCAACACACCGCTTATGACAGCGGCAATGGACACCGTTACCGAAACCGCAATGGCTATTGCCATAGCTCGTGAGGGCGGCGTGGGCATTATTCACAAAAACATGTCTATCGCTAAACAGGCGGATATGGTTGACAGGGTAAAAAGAAGCGAGAACGGCGTTATTGTCAATCCGTTTTTTCTTTCTCCCGATAACACCGTACGCGACGCTGACGCGCTGATGGGCAAATACAAGATTTCGGGTGTTCCTATTTGCCTTGACGGAAAGCTTGTAGTCATTATCACAAACCGCGACATGCGCTTTATGACAGCCAAGGACTTTAGCCAGCCGATTTCAAAGGTTATGACGCACGAGCATCTTGTAACCGCTCCTGTAGGCACTACAATGCAGCAGGCGCAGGATATACTCCGCCATCATAAAATCGAAAAGCTCCCGATCGTAGGCGAGGACGGCTCGCTTAAGGGACTTATCACTATCAAGGATATTGAAAAGAGCGTTCAGTACCCCAACTCGGCGCGTGACGACAAGGGCAGACTGCTCTGCGGCGCGGCTATCGGCGCTACAGCCGACGTTCTTGACAGAGTCGCGGCTCTTATTGAATCGGGCGTTGACGTTGTTGTTCTCGACTCGGCTCACGGCCACAACTCAAATGTTATCAACTCTGTTGCCAAGGTTAAAAAGGCATATCCCGACCTTCCTCTCGTTGCCGGAAATATCGCAACGGCAGAGGCGGCAAAGGCGCTCATCGACGCGGGCGCGGACGCTGTTAAGGTTGGTATCGGACCCGGCTCTATATGCACAACGAGAATCGTTGCGGGTATCGGCGTTCCTCAGATCACCGCTATTTACGACGCGGCGTGCGAGGCCTCTAAGTACGGTATCCCCGTAATAGCCGACGGCGGTATCAAGTACAGCGGCGATATCGTTAAGGCGCTTGCCGCGGGCGGCAGCGTTGTTATGGTAGGTTCGCTTGTTGCCGGCTGTGAGGAAAGCCCCGGAGATAAGGAAATTTATCAAGGCAGACAGTTTAAGGTTTACCGCGGCATGGGCAGCCTCGGCGCAATGGGTAAGGGCAGCGCCGACCGCTACTTCCAGGCGAGCAACCGCAAGTTCGTTCCCGAGGGCGTTGAGGGACGCGTTCCTTACAAGGGACTGCTCTCAGACACAGTTTATCAGCTCATGGGCGGCTTGAAGGCAGGTATGGGCTACACGGGCTGCGCTACTATCACCGAGCTGCATGAAAAGGCTAAGTTCGTTCACATCTCGGGCGCAGGTCTGAGAGAAAGCCATCCGCACGACATCCAGATCACAAAAGAAGCTCCCAACTACTCCTACAACGGCTAAAAACGTGACGTTTTATCCAGCGCGCCTATTTAGAAGTCGGTTTTTATGGAAAGCTCGGTATAACGGCGCAACTGAACTCGCGGGAACATAAGTTTTGTTAATATCAAACGTCTGATTCGCGTCTTGGGTTCAGCGTCACGCGACCGGCGCAACTTAACAATGCGGAATACGGAATTAAATTATCAGCAAACAATGAGGTTTATATTGTAGTGACAGGGCTTGCCCCTGTCAGGCGGCAGCGGCAGGTGTTCACCAAAATCAGATTTGTTTCTTTGTGACGAAAATGCCGCTGCTTGAGTTGCGCTTGCAGAAACCCTGCCGATATATTAATCCATTAAAACGAAAAAGACCGGGCAGCCCTTAGGGGTTGTCCGGTCAGATTTTTATTAGGAATTAGTATTACCCATCAGGATATCCAGAAGCGTCTGCGGGAGCTGCTGTACAAACGAGCTTCCGCGCGGGTTGTTTGACGCGGCAAACAGGTAGACGCCTTGTTCGGTATTGAAATAATCCACAGCGCCGAAGTGGGGCGGTATCTGCCCGACGTGACCTACTCCGTCGTAAGACATTTTGTATAAGCCGTAGCAGTAATCCTCATAACTGTTTTCATTGACGTCCTCTGTCATTTTCTTATAGCTTTCGGACGAAATGACCTTTCCGCCGCTTAGTCCGTGCATCCACTTGTCCATGTCTGCGGCGTTGGTTACAATATCGCCCGCGCCCTTAGCCAGTCCCGGGCAGATAGTCTCGTTCATCAGTTCTGTATTGGAAAGCGCCGACGCCCATTCGGGGCTGTTCTTTATATCTTCCACAAAGCCGGAATGATTCATTTCAAGCGGTTCAAAAATGTTTTTTTGAATAAACTCGTGATAAGAGCTTCCGCTGACCTGTTCGATGATATCGGCGAGCAGGAGGTAGTTGGAGTTGGAATAACCATAGTCGTCTCCCGGCTCAAAATTAAGCTCTTCTGCAAAAAGCATTTCCTTGATTTTTTTGATGTTTTCCGCTTCAACCGCGCCAAGCTTTGAGCCGTCCATAAACATTCCGTAATAGTCGGGAATTCCGGAGCTCATGTTAAGCATTTGTTTGATTGATATTTTTTTACCGTTTTTATAATCGGGATAATACTTATCAAGCGTGTCATCAACACTCAGCTTGCCCCGGTCGCAAAGGAGCATAACTGCGGCGGCGCAAAACTGTTTTGACACCGAGCCGATCGGCAGAGAAGCGTCGATAGTCATAGGTTGTCCGTTATCGTCGCTGCCGTCGGTGTATTGATAAATCACCGTGTCGCCGCGCACTATCTGTGTAACGCCCTTGAACGCCTCTTTTGACAGAGCCTCATCAAGCTGCTTCTTGACGCTGTCGGCAAGCGGCTGAACTGTTGTCTGCGGTTTCGTTTGCTCGGTTGCCGAGGTATCCGCTGCTGAGGATGAGGAGCTTTCCGACGGCGATGAGCCGCATCCGGCAAACACGGAAGCTGTTATAACGCCGCTCAATAATAATGCCAAAACCTTTTTCATGGTATCTCTCCTTACCGATCATGTTATGTATATAATAAAACAGTTATACGGTAAATGTCAAGGAACGCTGTTTTGAATTACCAAATCATACGGAGTAAAACTAAACCAAAGGTTTTAGAATATCTAAAATATCAAATTACGTCTTCGTCCTTTTTGTCGAGCAGACATTCAACAAGGAC
>CAZVSQ010000011.1:3263-7271 GCA_964629925.1 uncultured Ruminococcus sp. | reverse complement strand
TTGCCAATCGTGTTATGTATATATCATAAAGCAGAAATACAAAAAATGTCAAGAAACGCTGTTTTGAATTATAAAATCAAACGGAGAAAAACTAAACTATCAGTTTAAAAGTACAGGCTGTCGTCAAATCTTTGATTGGCGGCAGCCTGTTTTAGAATATCAAAATATCAAATTATGTCCTCGTCCTTTTTGTCGAGCAGACACTCAACAAGTACGGCTTTCTGAGCGTGGAGGCGGTTTTCGGCCTCCTCAAAGATCTCGTTTGCGTGAGCCTCAAACACATCTGCGGTGATTTCCTCGCCGCGGTGAGCCGGCAGGCAGTGGAGCACCATGCACTCGTCGTTGGTGACGGACATCAGCTCGTCGTTTACCTGATAAATGCCGGCAAATACAGCCTCGCGAGCCTTCTTTTCCTCTTCCTGTCCCATTGAAGCCCATACGTCGGTGTAGATAACGTCGGCGTTTTTGGCGGCTTCCATCGGGTCGTTGACGATTTGGAACTTATCGCCGAACTGCTTGCCGAACTCCATGATGTGCTCGGGCGGAAAATATCCGTTGGGGCACGCCGCAGAGAACGACATACCTGTGCGCAGAGCGCCTACAGCAAGGGAGTTGAGCATGTTGTTGCCGTCGCCGATAAAGCACATTTTAAGTCCCTCGAGCTTGCCCTTGAACTCACGGATAGTCATTAAGTCGGCAAGAACCTGACAGGGGTGGCAGTAGTCGGTAAGGCCGTTGATGATCGGGATAGAGCCGTATTTTGCGAGAGCTTCGACCTCGCTCTGGGCAAAGGTGCGGATCATAATTGCGTCGATAAAGCGCGACAGAACGCGCGCGGTGTCTTCAACGGGCTCGCCCCTGCCGATCTGCAGGTCGTTTGAGCTGAGGAACAGCGGATAGCCGCCCAGCTGAGTCATGCCTACCTCAAACGATACGCGGGTACGGGTGCTTGACTTCTCAAAAATCATGCCCAGTGTTTTGCCCTTGAGCAGCTTGTGCTCGATTCCGTGTTTTTGCTCGTATTTAAGCTGGTCGGCAAGGTTTAGGGTGCTGATTATTTCCTCGGTTGACCAGTCTTCAAGCTTAAGCAGGTGTTTCATTTTAATTCTCCTTTAGTGTTTTTTCCAGTATGGTAACCGCTTCGTCAAGCTCGGCTGTTGTAATTGTAAGGGGAGGCAACATCCTGAGCAGATCCTTTGCGGTAATTATCAGTAAGCCGTTCGCGACGCATTTTGCCGCTGTGTCGTGAGCGTCGTTTTCAATTTCGATCCCTACCATCAGTCCAAGACGGCGAACGTTTTTAACGCCGTCGATTTTCAGGAGCTTTTCTTCAAGGTAAGCTCCTTTCTTTTCAACATCAGCGAGGAAAGCCTCGTCGGAAACTCTGCCGAGAACATAATTTGCGCCCGCGCATACGACCGGGTTAGCGCCGAAGGTCGTGCCGTGGGTAGAGGGCGACATTACGTCCTTGAGCTTTTCGCCGCACATGCAGATACCAATCGGGAGTCCTCCGCCGATTCCCTTAGCTACGGTGACCAAATCGGGATTTACGCCGTAGTGCTCATAAGCGAACAGCTTTCCTGTTCTTCCGACGCCGGTCTGAACCTCGTCAATGATGAGCAGGATGTCGCTCTGTGAGCAGATGTCGGCTATACCCTTGACAAATTCTTTATCGAGAATGTTTACGCCGCCCTCGCCCTGAACGACCTCCAGCATAATGGCACAGGTTTTTTCGTCGATGTTGTTCTTAACATCGTCGAGGTCGTTTGGCTCGGCGTATTTAAAGCCCTGTGTAAACGGGAAAAAGAAGTTATGGAAAACCTCCTGACCTGTCGCCGAAAGGGTGGTGACGGTTCTTCCGTGGAACGAGTTTTTGAGTGTGATTATCTCGTTGCGCTCGGCGCCGTATTTGTCAAAGCTGTATTTGCGCGCGATTTTGATTGCGCATTCGTTTGCTTCCGCTCCGCTGTTGCCGAAGCAGACCTTGGCAAGACCTGTCAGCGAACAGAGCTTTTCGGCGAGGTCGCTTGCCTGTGAGCTGTAAAAGTAGTTTGACATGTGCTGAATGGTGCCTGCCTGCTGAGATACAGCCTGAACCCAGCCGTCGTCGCAGTAGCCGAGCGAGTTTACGCCGATTCCCGAGCTTACGTCGATGTAGCGCTTGCCGTCCTCGTCGTAGGCTGTGGCGCCCTTGCCGCTTTTGAGCGCTACGTCGTAGCGGCCGTAGGTGTGCATTATATATTTTAAGTCTTTTTCCTTAGTGTTCAAATTTACCCCTCTTTTCAAAAATAATGCGATTACTGATAGCTGAAATCAAAGATGTCGTCGCGCTTTACAAAGCCGAAATCGCGCCAGAATTTCTGCCCTGTTTCGTTGTCGCGGTAGCAGAATATATGTGTTTTTTCAATGCCCTCCGATTTGATTTTTTCAATTGCCTTTTCAGCCAAGGCGTGGCCTATGTGCCTTCTTCGATATTCGGGAAGCACCGCCATGTGGTGGATAAAGCCGCGTCTGCCGTCGTGCCCGGCAAGCACCGTGCCGACGATTTTTCCGTCGACTACCGCAACCTGCGACAAGCCCTCGTTGCGCTTGAGGTACCGCTCGATTTGCCCGCGTTCATCCGCTGAGGAAAGCGCGCGCCTGCTGGTGATAAGCCACATAGCGTAAACCTCGTCGTAGTCTTCAATTGTCATTGGCCGTATGGTAATCATGCGGACACCTCGCTTGTTTTTGTATATTTAATTAAAATATTCGATTGTTTTAATGGGTAATGTTCATTTGTAAGGACGAACCCATGTGTTCGCCCTGATATAGCAAAAACGTTCCGCAGGCGCACACATGGGTGCGCCTCTACGAATCAAACGGAAAATTTTGATGCGCCGTTATACCGAGCTTTCCAAACAAATCGACTTCTAAAAAGGCGCGCCGGATGAAACGTCACGTTTCAGTAGAACATTGTGCCTATACCTTCGTCGCTGAACAGCTCGAGAAGGATCGAATGCTCTATTCTGCCGTCGATAATGTGGGCGCGGTTAACGCCGTTGCGCACCGCCTCAACACAGCAGTCGATTTTAGGGATCATGCCGCCCTTTATAATGCCGTCGCGCTTGAGCATGGGAACCTCGCTGACGTTAACAACGGGGATAAGGCTTTCTTCGTCGCTCACATCGCGCAGGAGTCCGCGTATATCAGTCATAAGAATAAGCTTTTTAGCGCCGAGCTTAGCCGCGATCTGAGCGGCGGCGAGGTCGGCGTTGATGTTGTAGACGTTTCCGTCATAACCGCCCGCAACGGTGGCTACAATGGGGAGATAACCGTCCTTCATGGCGTTTTGGAGCGGCTCGGGATTGACCTCGCGGATCTCGCCTACAAAGCCGAGATCGGCCGCACCGGAAACCAGCTTGTCAGCCATGAGCATTTTGCCGTCAAGGCCGCAAAGACCGAGTGCTCTGCCGCCGTGGCTTTCAAGAAGCTGAACAAGGCTTTTGTTGACCTTGCCCGCAAGAACCATCTGAACGATGTCGATCGTTTCCTGATCGGTGACGCGCATTCCGTTTTCAAACCTGCTCTCTTTGCCTATAGCGCTGAGCATGGCGTTGATTTCGGGGCCGCCGCCGTGAACGAGCACAACGTTTATGCCGATAAGCTGCATGAGCACCAAATCGCTCATAACAGCGGATTTTAACTCCTCGTTTATCATGGCGTTGCCGCCGTATTTAACAACAATGGTCTCGCCCGACCATTTTTTGATGTAAGGCATCGCCTGAATTAATACCTTAGCCCGTTTTTGATTATCCATGTTTTGCTCCATTATGTAATATAAAATTCATCATCTTTCCATTTGAGGGGGTTGTTATCAATGTATTCGCAGTAATTTAAGAATTCCTTTTCATTTCGGATGATTCTGTCATGAAAGGATTTTTGCCAAAGTGAAATGTGTGTTTCCTTTGTTACTGCACCCTTAAATTGACGAATAACGTTTGAAATATTAGGTGGAGGGGCGAGCAT
>CAZVSQ010000011.1:0-3253 GCA_964629925.1 uncultured Ruminococcus sp. | reverse complement strand
TTGTCCATGTTTTACTCCCTCAACTCTCCGCTCTAAACTCTAAACTCTCTGTTATGTGCGGTAATCGCCGTTGATTTTTACGTAATCGTATGTCAGGTCGCAGCCGTAGGCTTCGGCGGATGATGTGCCGTCGCCAAGCGTGATAATGATCTCGATTTCGCTTTCCAAAAGGATTTTTTCGGCTTTTTCCTCATCAAACGCAAGACCGCAGCCGTTTTGGCATACAAGGATCTCGCCTGCCGCCGATTTATATAAAACGTCGATTTTCTTTACGTCGTTTACCTGAGCGCCGCTGTAACCTATCGCGCAGAGGATCCTGCCGCAGTTAGCGTCCGCGCCGAACATCGCCGCCTTTACAAGGCTTGAGCAGATAACGCTTTTGGGGATCGTTTTCGCTGCCTTTTCGTCGGCAGCGCCGCTTACATTGCAGATGAGCAGCTTTGTAGCACCCTCGCCGTCGGAGGCAAGCAGCCTTGCTACCTTTTTGAAAGCCGCGGTAAGAGCCTCAAGGAAAATGTAGTAATCTTCGTTTTTCCCGGTGATTTCTTTGTTGCCCGCGTATCCGGAGGCGAGGATGGCAAGAGTGTCGTTTGTGGAGGTGTCGCCGTCAACGCTCACCATGTTGTAGCTCACGTCAGCCGCCTCAATAAGCGCCGAGCGCAGCATTTGGGCGGAGATCGCCGCGTCGGTGGTGACAAACGACAGCGTGGTTCCCATGTTTATATGAATCATTCCGCTGCCCTTTGCGATTCCGCCGATCGTGACGGTTTTGCCGTCGATAACGGTCTGAATCGCCCACTCCTTTTTGACGGTGTCGGTGGTCATTATGGCTTCAGCCGCGTTTGTGCCGCCGTCCTTGGAGAGAATGTTTTTAAGCGCTTTCACGCCGCTTTCGATAGGAGCCAAGGGCAAAGGCTGACCGATCACGCCTGTGGAGGCCACGATCACGTCGTTTTCGTCGATCCCGAGGGCGTTTGCCGCAAGCTTAGCCATAGCTTCCGCCTTTTCAAAGCCGTCGGGGTTGCAGGCGTTGGCGTTGCCCGAATTGACGATCACAGCCTGCGCAACACCGTTTTCAAGGTGCTTTTGCGTGACGTAGATCGTGTCGGATTTTACCAGATTTTTTGTGAAGATAGCCGCCGCCGCGCAGGGCTTGTCGCACGCGATAAGCGCAAGGTCGCGCTTGCCGTTGGGGATAACGGCGGAGTCGTTTGCTTTTATAGCTTTGGTTATCGCGGCGGAGGTCGCCTGCTTTACGCCCGCGCAGATCCCGTTGGCGGTAAAGCCCTGCGGCGAGGTTACGCCGCCGTTGATGAAGGTGTAGTTGTTCATGATAGATACCTAAAATATAAATTATATAGCTGTGTGCCGAGTTTTGATTTTTGGGGGTAATTTTCTACCTTTCCATAATCGCGAGTTATGATGCGCCGTTGCAGAAGCTTCTCGTGTAAAATCATGTTCTCCAAAGGCGCGCCGGATGAAACGTCACGTTCCTAAAATGCCGGCGGTACGATAACAAGTCCTGTTTTTTCGTCCAGGCCGAAAATGATGTTCATATTCTGGATCGCCTGACCTGCCGCGCCCTTTACCATATTGTCGATCGCCGCGCAGGCTACAAGCTTGCCGGCGCGCTTGTCGTGGTGGATGGAAACGTCGCAGAAGTTTGAGTAGCGCACGTTGTGGATATCGGCGCACTTGCCGTCATCGAGCAGGCGTACAAAAAACTCGTCTTTGTAGTAGTCCTCATACGCCTTGCGGATCTCCTCAAAGGTAACGCCGTCCTTGATGTCGGCATAAACTGTAGCGAGAATGCCGCGGTTCACGGGAAGAAGGTGGGGCACAAAGGTGATAGTTACGTCCTCGCCGCTGAGTTTTGAAAGAGTTTGCTCGATTTCGGGAGTGTGGCGGTGACTTGCCACCTTGTAGGCGTGGAAGCCCTCGTTAAGCTCGGGGAAGTGGTTGCCCTGAGTGGGCTTTCTGCCGGCGCCCGTAACGCCGCTTTTGCAGTCGCAGATGATTCCCTTTGTGCTGATAAGTCCGTTTGCTATCGCGGGAGCAATAGCCAGAGGCGAACAGGTCGTGTAGCAGCCGGGATTAGCTATAAGGCGCTTGCCTTTGATTTTGTCGCGGAAGAACTCGGGCAGACCGTAGACGCTCTGTTCGTGGAGCGCCTTGTCAAGATAAGTGCCGCCGTACCATTCGGTGTATTCGTCCTCGCTCTCAAGGCGGAAATCCGCGCCGAGGTCGATAAACGCCTTGCCCGCGCCGATGCACTTAGCCGCTAATTCCTGTGAAAGACCGTGAGGAAGCGCCGCGAAGATAACATCGCTCTTTTCAACAACAGCGTCCTGGTTTTCACATACCATATCGTTTAAAAAGGTGTAGGCGGGGTAAACGTCGCTGAGCTTCTGTCCCTCAAAGGAAACCGAGCTTATCGCGGCGATTTCCGCTTTCGGGTGAGCCGTGAGCAAGCGCACAAGCTCCGCGCCCGCGTAACCCGTGGCGCCTACGATTCCTGCTTTTATCATATTATCATTCCTTACTTTTGAAAATAATCATCAAAGAACCATTTAGCGGGATTGTTTTCAATATAGCTTCTTATTTCATTCAAATCCCGCTCATCTCTTATAACGTGTTCATAATAATTTCTTTGCCAAACATGTCTGTTAAAAGGTGGAAGTAAATTTTGTTTTACAAGCTGAATATAACTGTTGGTTGTTTGAGTTTTATACCACTTAATTATTTCATGTAGGGGCGCACCCGCGTGTGCGCCCTCCTTGATGAGCACAAAATGAATATGGTTAGGCATAATGCAGTTATAATCGATTTTTACTCCCTCAAACTTTTCTTCGAGAGAAAATAGCTTATTCCGGATCATTTCACCTGCTGAGTTTAGGCGCACACATGGGTGCGCCCCTACGTTAGAAACCCTACCGAACAACGATGCTCTGTTGTGAGTGCATATAGTAACGTAGTATGCGCCGTTTTGACTGTAATCATAATTTGGTAAACGCAGACGCTTGCGTTTTATGTTTTTATCATGGCGCCCTGTCACTTTTATAAATTCTCTGCGATTTGTTTTACGCGCTGTGCCTGCGCTTTTACCAATTGAGGCGCGGGGCCGCCGAACGCGGTGCGCGCCGAAACACATTTTTCAAGCGAAATCGCGTTATATACATCCTCGGTGAATACGCCGCATACTGCCTTGTATTCGTCGATGGGCAGATTCTCTAAATCGGTGCCGAGCTCGATG
>CAZVSQ010000010.1:15474-19003 GCA_964629925.1 uncultured Ruminococcus sp. | reverse complement strand
ATCAGCGGGTAACGCGGGTTCGCGCCGGTGCACTGGTCGTCGAACGCCTGCTCGGTCATCTCGTCGAGGGTGCTCAGGAAGTCCTCCTCGCTTACGCCGTAGTCGGCAATGGTATCCTTGATCCCGATCCTCTTTTTAAGGGCGTTGATGCCGTCGATAAGGTTCTCAACGCTCTCTTTATCGTCCTTGCCGCCGAAGCCGAGGAACTGAGCGATTTCGGCATAGCGTGCGAGAGTCTTGGGGTGGTCGTACTGTGGGAAGGTTCCCATTTTTGTAGGAGCCTCGCTTGAGTTGAAGCGGATGACCTGCTCAAGCATAAGGGCGTTGGCGATACCGTGAGCGATATGGTGGAAAGCGCCCAGCTTGTGCGCCATTGAGTGGCACACGCCGAGGAAGGCGTTGGCAAAAGCCATACCCGCCATTGTTGCGGCGTGAGCGACCTTTTCACGCGCGACCGGCTCGTTTTGACCGTTGTCATAGCACGCGGGCAGGTACTCAAAGATGACCTTAAGCGATTTAAGCGCCAATCCGTCGGTAAAGTCGGTAGCCATAACCGAGGCATAAGCCTCAAGCGCGTGCGAAACGGCGTCGATACCCGAAGCCGAGGTGAGCCCCTTGGGACCGCTCATCATAAAGTCTGCGTCAACGACAGCCATATTCGGCATAAGCTCGTAGTCGGCAAGCGGATACTTGATCCCCGTTTCCTGGTCGGTGATGACCGCGAAGGGAGTTACCTCGGAGCCTGTGCCCGATGAGGTGGGGATAGCGATGAAATATGCCTTTTCGCCCATCTTGGGGAAGGTGTAAACGCGCTTGCGGATGTCGATAAAGCGCATTGCCATGTCGCCGAAGTCGACCTCGGGATGCTCGTAAAGCACCCACATGATCTTAGCCGCGTCCATAGCGGAGCCGCCGCCCAGCGCGATGATAACGTCGGGCTCAAACTTGCGCATGGCCTCGGCGCCGTTCTGAGCCGAAATCAGCGTCGGGTCGGGCTCAACGTCCGAGAATACCGTGTAGGCTATTCCCATTTCGTCAAGCTTGTCGGTGATCGGCTTTGAATAGCCGTTTTTGTATAAAAATGAGTCGGTTACAAGGAAGGCGCGCTTTTTGCCCATTACGTCCTTAAGCTCGGAAAGCGCCACGGGCATGCAGCCTTTCTTTATGTAAACCTTTTCGGGTGCTCTGAACCAAAGCATATTCTCTCTCCTCTCGGCAACGGTCTTGATGTTCAGCAGGTGCTTTACTCCTACGTTCTCGCTCACGGAGTTGCCGCCCCATGAGCCGCAGCCCAGGGTGAGCGAGGGGGTGAGGTTGAAGTTGTAAAGGTCGCCTATGCCGCCCTGCGACGAGGGAGTGTTGACGAGAATGCGGCAGGTTTTCATCTTAGCCGCGAATTTGTCGAGCTTTTCTTTTTCATTGATGATGTCGAGGTAGATCGACGAGGTATGGCCGTAGCCGCCGTCCGCGATAAGCTGTTCAGCCTTCGCCACGGCGTCGTCAAAGCTCTCCGACTTGTACATAGCAAGAACGGGACTGAGCTTTTCGTGGGCAAATTCCTCGCTGATGTCGACTGATTCGACCTCGCCGATGAGGATCTTGGTGCTCTCGGGAACCGTAACGCCTGCCAACGCGGCGATGGTAACGGGCTTTTGACCTACGATCTTAGCGTTGAGCGCGCCGTTGATGATGATCGTCTTTCTGACCTTTTCGGTCTCCTCGTCGCTGAGGAAGTAACAGCCGCGCGCTTTGAATTCCGCCTTGACCTTGTCGTAAATCTTATAGTCAACGATAACGCTCTGCTCGGACGCGCAGATCATGCCGTTGTCGAAGGTCTTTGAGTGGATTATCGAGTTGACCGCCAGTAAAATGTCGGCGCTCTCGTCGATGATAGCCGGGGTATTGCCGGCGCCTACGCCCAGAGCGGGCTTTCCGCTTGAGTAAGCCGCCTTTACCATTCCGGGGCCGCCTGTAGCCAGAATGCAGTCAGCCTCCTGCATAAGCATGTTGGTAAGCTCAAGCGAGGGAACGTCGATCCAGCTTATGATGCCCTCGGGAGCGCCCGCCGCAACGGCAGCCTCCAAAATGATCTTAGCAGCCGCAATAGTGCTTTTCTTTGCGCGCGGGTGCGGGCTGATGATGATACCGTTTCTTGTTTTAAGGCAGATAAGCGCCTTGAAGATAGCGGTCGAGGTGGGGTTGGTGGTAGGGATAACGGCGGCTATTACGCCGATAGGCTCGGCTATTTTCTTTGTGCCGAAGGTTTTGTTCTCCTCAATGACGCCGCAGGTTTTAACGTCGCGGTAGGCGTTATAGATGTATTCGGAAGCAAAGTGGTTTTTTATCACCTTGTCCTCGGCAACGCCCATGCCCGTTTCCTCCACTGCCATTTTGGCGAGCGGAAGTCTTGCGCGGTTTGCCGCAGTCGCCGCCGCAAGAAAAATTTTGTCGACCTGTTCCTGGGTAAACGTCGAAAAAGCCTTCTGAGCTTCTCTTACTCTCGCAAGCGCCGCTTCAAAGCTCTCTGCGTTTTCCACTATGGGATATTCTTTGTTGCTCATAAAATCTACCTCTTATTGTTTTGCTTATTTTCTTTTCATTTCAACAAGCTTATAGTTGTGGCTCTTTGCGAATGAAACGGCATAAGAGCCTGTGTACGCCTTGATAGTCAGGTCGTCCGAGCACTCGGCAAAGGTGTTGTCGGCGATCTCGGTGATGTTGAGCGGGATAGTTACCTCGGCAAGATCGGCGCACTGGAAGAATACCTTTTCTTTAAGGCTTGAAAGGGTGTCGCTTGCGGGGATAGTAATAGACTTTATGCCCGTTGCCGAGAAAGCGTTCCAGCCGATGTTCTTCAATGTCTTTGCCAGGGTGATTTTTGTAAGGTTCTTGCAGTTCCAGAAAGCGTTGTTGCCGATAGTCTTAACGCCCTCGGGAATAGCTACTTCGGTAAGGCTCTGGCAGCCGGAGAAGGCGTACTTCTGGATCTCGGTTATAGTTTTGGGGAACTTGACGGATGTAACGTCCTTGTTCTGGAAAACGTTTGAGCCGATAACGGAAACCGTTGAGCCCTGAGCGGTATCGGGAATGGTGATATCGCCGCCCTTGCCGTTGTACTGGGTAAGGATGACCTCTTTGTCGTTAAGCCTGTAATAGCCGAAATCGCCGTCCTGAAAATCGGGGTTGGTCGGCTCGTTCTTGTAGCCCGGCTGGTTTCCGCCGCCCGAGGTGTTTACGGCGCTTGCGGTTTTGGTCGACTTTTTACAGCCGCAGCCCGAGGCTCCTACGGCAATTCCGGCGCACATAACAAGCGCCAATGCTGCACAAATAATTCTTTTCATGTTTTAACTTCCTTTCGGTATTTGGTAACTGTTTGTTATTTTGGAAATCCGATTCGCCTGAACCGAACCCCAATTGTATCTATTATACTATAAAAGACGCCGCGTTTCAATCGGTTTTTGATATTTTTTTCCACCACGCGGCAGGAAGCGCGGGAACGTGACGTTCCATCCAAATCCGCCTTTGAAAC
>CAZVSQ010000010.1:0-15374 GCA_964629925.1 uncultured Ruminococcus sp. | reverse complement strand
CTGTCCGTCGCGTCACGCGACCGCCACGCGGCAGGAAGCGCGGGAACGTGACGTTCCATCCAAATCCGCCTTTGAAACAATTGCCGGAACAGAAACGTTTTGTTAACGGCGCGTCATAACGCGGGTGTAACGGTCACCTTTTTCGCAAATGTCAGTTGCGCGTACTGTCCGTCGCGTCACGCGACCGCCACGCGGCAGGAAGCGCGGGAACGTGACGTTTCATCCAAAGCCGCCTTTGGAGAATATGATATAACAGATACGTTTCTGCAGCGGCGTGCCCGATCTCGCGGAAACAAAGGCTCCTTTATAAAAAGAGGTTCTCCGGGGCAGAAACCTATCTGCCAAATTAATTCCGCATTCCGCATTCCGAATTATAGTTACGAACGCTCTTTAATATATATAGAAACCGCCCTGTCTATTATCCCCGTTTCCGATACTAACTTGCTCTATCCCTATAATTCCCCAGAGAAAAATTACAACTCTTTACGAAACTGTAACCAATTACCTCAAAATAATTCCTGCTTGGAAATAATAGTTGAACAATTTGACTGAAAATACCATAGATTCAAAAATATTCCCTGTAAGGGGTTGATTTTTTCGGGTTGAGATGATATAATTGTTACAAATTTGTTAATAAATCAGTTTTCACTTGTAATTATTCGGTTACAAAATACACTTGTTCGTGAATTGGAGGTAATGAAAATGAACAAGCTAAAGAAGGTCGTTGCAGCTGTTTTAAGCACCGCAACGATTGCGAGCTTAGCTGTAGGCGGCTCAAACGTTACCGCCGGAGCTTCCGGCACGGGCGCAGGTCTTGCGGAACACGCGCTTAACGCGTACTATGAAGGATGGGACTATGTATGGGGCGGCACCTCTGTAGGCGCTGTTGACTGCTCGGGTCTTATCTGGATGTACTGCGGCGGCGACCGCATGAGCATGCTCTCAGACGCTCAGGCTAACGGCATGGACTGGGGTTATGTCAGCAACGGCATTCCCAGAGTACACGGTCTCGGTCTTTCTCGTCCCAATCATGTAGGCGTATATATTGAGGACGGCATGGAGGTCGACGCAAGAGGCAGCGATTACGGCGTATGCTATCAGCAAATAGGCGAGAACGGCTGGAACAACTGGGACTGCTGGTTCAAGCTCACCGCTGTAAGCTATCCCACCGAGGGCTGGGAAAACTTTAACGGCAACTACTACTATTATGAAGACGGCGAGTACATTGTAAATACCGAGAGAACTATCGACGGTACTACTTACTACTTTGACTCAAAAGGTCACTCAAGCACAACACCCTCCGGCAGCTCAAGCTCATCCGGCAGCTCATCTTCGGGCAGCTCATCTTCAAGCAAAAAGAGCAAGCCCACCAGCTGGAGCAAGGGCTCAAGCGACGATGAGGTCGTTAAGATCCAGAAGCGTCTTGCAGAGCTCGGCTACTACGACGGCGCTATCGACGGCGACTTCGGCGACATGACCGACGCCGCGTTCAGAGCGTTTCAAAAAGCCGCAGGTCTTACCGTTGACGGCATCGCAGGCTCTGACAGAGAGGTTCTTTACTCCGACAACGCTCCTTATGCTAAGCAGGAAACTGTTGAGGAGCCCACTGTAGCTGACGAGGAGCCCACAGCCGCTTCCGAGCAGACCGAGGAAACAACCGAGCCCGCTGAGGAAACACCCGAAGCTCCCGTAGTTGTTCTTGAAAAAGGCGATTTCAGCGACAATGTAGCTACCGTTCAGTCAAAGCTTTCCGAGCTTGGTTACTTCTCGCTTGAAGCAACAGGCCTTTTCGGTGACATCACAGCTCAGGCTGTAAGCGACTTCCAGCTCGCTAACGGTCTTGAGGCTACAGGCGTTATCGACGCCAAGACTTACGAGATCCTCTTCAGCGACGAAGCTGTTGAGGCGGCTCAGCCCGAGGAAGAACCCGCAGTTGAGGAAGAGCCCGTTGTTGAGGAAGAGCCCGCAGCTGAGGAAGAACCCGCAGTTGAGGAAGAGCCCGTTGTTGAGGAAGAGCCCGCAGTTGAGGAAGAGCCCGTTGTTGAGGAAACCGTTGAGGCTCCCGCAGCTCCCGTTGTAAGCGCAGGCTCTGTTCAGTTCTCACCCGTAGGCAAGTCAAACAGCGAGTACGCTGCTGCCGCTTCAAAGAATGCCGCTCAGGCTAACGAGGTAACAGCAAGAGCGCTGGAGAAATCCTCATCTATCGTTCCCTCATCTCAGACCGCTGAGGTAAAGAGAACAGCCAACATCTGGGTTTGGATGTTCCTTGCGGCTGCCGTTCTCGGCGTTGTAGCTTTCGTTTTCTTCATGGTAAGCAGAAAGCACGGCAAAAAGAGCAAGGTCGCAAAGAAAACATCAACAAGAGCTCAGCTGAACTCACGCTGGTAATTACATAAAAAACGTCCCGTGGATCTCCGCGGGACTTTTTGTTTGACAATTATTTATTTTTTAAATTCAAGCGTTATGCTGTCCTTGTCGGTGGTAAACTGAGTAAGCTTCACACCTGCCGAGGCCAGCATTTTTTTTGACGCTATCGTTGCGGCGGTGCCGGCGTATTTATCGTAGAGGTAAACGACCTCGGAAATCCCCGACTGGATTATCGCCTTGGCGCACTCGTTGCAGGGGAACAGATCCACATACAGCTTGGCTCCCTTAAGGTTTTTGCCGCGCGCGTTAAGGATGGCGTTGAGCTCGGCGTGAACTACATAGTTGTATTTTGTTTCCTCGCCCTCGCGCTCCCACGGGTAATCGTCGTCCGAGCAGCCGTATGGAAAGCCGTTGTAGCCAGTTGACAGAATAATATTGTTGCTGTCTACTATACACGCGCCCACCTGAGTGTTAGGGTCCTTGCTGCGCTTTGCCGCTAACAGCGAAACCCCCATAAAGTATTCATCCCAGCTAATGTAATCTCTGCGCTTCACCGTATCACTCCCCGATTTGTTTTCATTATCATTACAAAGAATTATATCATATAAAATTGTTTTTTTAAATACTTTCGTGACAGAAAGTGAGTAAAAAGAAAACTTTTTTTTCATAAATATTGATTTTTGCGCCTGTTTGGTGTATCATTTTGAAATGAAAAGAGTAATATTTCATAGCGGGAGATTGTAAGAATCTCCCGTATGTATTTATTGTATTGGAGAAGCGTATGAGAATTGTTATCATTGGCTGCGGAAAGGTAGGAACATCCATAGCCAGAGAGCTTAACGCGGAGAATCACGATATTTCGGTTGTAGACAACGACCGCAAGGCGGTAGCACGGCTGTCCGAAACGCTCGACGTGCTTGGCGTTGAGGGCAACGGCGCCACATATGAGGTGCTTGCCGAGGCGGGCGCCGAGACAGCCGACCTTGTAATAGCGGCTACAGCCCGCGACGAGGTTAACCTTTACGCCTGCCTTATGGCTCGCGCCGCCGGTGTTCCTCACACGATAGCGCGCGTCCGCAGCCCCGAGTACACCGACGACCTCTACAGGGTAAAGGATCAGCTGCGCCTTTCAATGTCTATAAACCCCGAGCTTACCGAGGCGATCGAGATCAGCCGTCTGCTGCGTTTTTCGGGAGCGCTTGAAATCGACAGCTTCGCAAAGGGCGCCGTTGAGCTTATAAAGGTTCTTGTCCCTGAAAAATCCCCTGTCAGCGGCAAGCGCATCAGCCAGATCGACACCTTGGGCGGAAGGATACGCGTCTGTACCGTAGAGCGCGCAAACGAGGTTTATATAGCGAACGGCGATACCGAGATCAAGGCGGGCGACAAGGTAACGGTCGTGGCAAAGCCCGAGATAGCCACGCGCTTTTTCAAAAAGTCAGGTATAAATATCGGCAGAAGCAAGGACGTTTTTCTGCTGGGCGGCGGCAAGGTGTCGTTCTATCTTGCGCAAAGGCTGCTTAAGGCGGGCGCCAATGTAAGGATAATCGAGCGCAACCTTGAGCGCTGTCAGGAGCTTGCCGAGGCGCTTCACGACGCTATGATAATTCACGGCGACTGTATGGATCAGGAGCTGCTTTTAAGCGAGGGGATCGAGCGCGCCGACGGCGTTGCCGCGCTTATGGACTACGACGAGGAGAATATCCTCATCTCGCTTTATATCAAGGAAGTGTCAAAGGCGAAGATAATCACCAAAATCAACAACGAGTCCTTTGACAACATAATCGGCAACCTCGGTCTGGAGTGCGTTATCAACCCCAAAACGCTTACGGGTGAATATATAGCGCGTTATATCCGGGCGATGCAGAATTCGCTGGGCAGCAACGTTGAAACGCTTTACCGCCTGCACGAGGACAGGGTAGAGGCGCTGGAGTTCCGCGCAAAGCAGAGCTCAAATGTCATTGATACACCTCTTTCAGGCCTCAACCTTAAAGACGATTTACAGATAATCTGCATCAACCGCAACGGGAAAATCATTCTGCCTCAGGGCGGCGACTCGATCAAGTCGGGCGATTCGGTCGTCGTTATCACAAAGCACAAAGGTCTTAGCGACCTTAACGATATTTTGAAGCAGCGCTGAGGTCAGTGTTATGAATAAACGAATCATTGTGTATATTCTGGGATGGGTGCTGATCGTCGAGGGCGCTGCAATGCAGCTGTGCACGGTGACATCATTCATTTACCGCGAAAACGAGGGTATCTACTTTTTCCTTACGGGACTGGTAAGCGCGGCAGTAGGCGTGCTCGCCGTCAAATTCAAAAAGAAAAAGAACATGGTGCTATACCAGAAGGCGGGCTTTGCGGCCACGGGACTGAGCTGGATATTGATGTCGCTTGTGGCGGCGCTGCCGTTTTTTCTCAGCGGCGAGATCCCCAATTACCTCGACGCGTTCTTTGAGTCGGTGTCCGGCTTTACCACAACGGGAGCTACCATACTGACAAACGTAGAGGGCTTAAGCCACGGAATGCTGCTGTGGCGCAGCGTTATGGTGCTTTTGGGCGGCATGGGCGTTATCGTCTTTTTGCTTGCGCTCATACCAAAGCTGGGCGGTCAGCAGAACATCTACCTTATGAAGGCGGAAAGCCCCGGCCCCATAATCGGCAAGACAATGCCCAAAATGCGCAACTACGCCGCTCTGCTCTACGGCATTTACCTCGGCCTTGTGGCGCTTGAAATCATACTGCTGCTCTGCGGCGGAATGGACTTCTTCAACGCCGTAAACACCTCGTTCTCAACTGCGGGCACAGGCGGCTTCGGCATCCACAACGACAACATGGCGGCGTATCATTCGCACTATCTGCAAACGGTAATAGCCGTGTTTATGATGCTCTTCGGCATAAACTTCTCGTTTTATATCCTCATTCTCGCCCGCAAATTCAAGCAGGCGTTCAAAATCGAGGAGCTGTGGTTCTACTTCGGCTTTATTGTATTGTCCACGGCGATCATCACGTTCAGCGTAATGCCCGTGTTTGAAAATAATTTCGGCGAATCGCTGCACAACAGCTTCTTCTATGTTTCGTCAATAATCACCACAACGGGCTTCGGTATCCGCGACGTAAACGACTGGCCGCAGCTTGCCAAGGGCGTTATCCTTATCATCACGTTTATCGGAGCAATGGCGGGCAGCACCGGCGGCGGATTCAAAATATCAAGAATAGTAATACTTGCAAAAGAGGTAAAAAAAGAGCTTTCAATGCTCATTCATCCGCGCAACATCCGCACAATCAAAATGGACGGCAAATCGGTCGATCACAACGTGACAAGGAACACCTCGGTTTACCTCGTTATCTATCTGGCGATATTCCTGAGCAGCTTTTTGCTGATTTCAATTGAGGGCAGGGACATGGTAACAAGCTTTACCTCGGTCGCCGCAACGCTCAACAACACCGGCCCCGGCCTTAACGACGTAGGCCCCGTGGGAAACTACGCCGATTTTACCGTGCTGTCAAAGCTGGTGTTCATCTTTGATATGATAGCCGGCAGACTTGAGCTGTTCCCGATACTTATCCTGCTCACTCCTTCCGTTTGGAAGAAGGCGTAATAGTAAAAAAGGGCGTATTCCTGCGCCCTTTTTATATAGGACTAACCATGAAAAAAATAACCGCAATTATCTTGGCGGCGGCGCTGCTTGCTTCGGCGCTGTGCGCCTGCTCCATCGGCAAGGGCTCATCGGACTCCGATGAAAAAAGCCTCTCGTTTGAGGCTATGGACACCTTCATTTCGGTAAAGCTTTACGGCGCCGAACAGGAGACCGCCGATAAAATCGAATCCGAAATAAAGCGGCTCGACAGCGAGCTTTCGGCCGTAAACGCCGAGGGCGATGACAACTACGTCTACAGGCTCAACCGCGACGGTTCGGTCAAGGCGCCCGACGACGTCTCCGACCTTGCGCGGCAGTCGCTGGAGCTGTGCAAAAGCACAAAAGGCGCTCTTGACGTAACGGTTTATCCGTTTGTTGAGGAGTGGGGCTTTGTTTCAAAGGATTACAAAATCCCCTCAAAAAGCCGCCTCTCAGAGCTTTCGCCGCTGGTGGATTACCGCAATGTCTTGCAGAGCGGCTCTGGGCTGAGCTTCAAAAAGGATGGCATGAAGCTCGACTTCGGAGCGGTGGCAAAGGGCTTTGCCGCTGACAGAGTGCGCGGCATTCTGGAGGATAAAGCCTCGTCGGCTATTGTAAACCTCGGCGGAACTGTGCTCGCTTACGGCAAAAAGCCCGACGGAAGCCGGTGGCGCGTGGGAGTTGCCGATCCCGACAACAGCGCCTCCTATATGGGAATGCTGAGCTGCACCGATAAAATAATAGCGACCTCGGGCAGCTACGAAAGGTGCTTTACTGGCGAGGACGGCAAGACATACAGCCACATCATCGATCCCAAAACGGGGATCCCGGTTGACAACGGCATTTTGTCGGTGACGATCATCTCCGACAGCGGCCTGCGCAGCGACGCGCTTTCGACCGCTCTGTTTGTAATGGGGAAGGACGGCGCGGAAAAATATTACCGCGAAAACCGGAACTTTGATTTTATCATACTTACAGCCGACAAAAAGGCGTATGCGACCGCAGGCGTTTGCGATGATTTCAAGTTAGCCGACGGGTATGATTATGAGATTGTTAAATTAGAATAGATATAAATTAGGTCGGGAGCAGATATCTGTTCCCGACCGTTCTATTCATTATCGCCCAGGTTCCACTGCGGGATATAGTCCTCCGTTGCCGAGGACATATCCTGAGTGAATCCGTCAAAGTCAAGTTCATACATAACACGCTTGACCTTGTCGTACTCGCGCTTTGTTATTTTCCTGCCCAGCTTTGGATCGCGCCTTGCTTCGCCGCAGGGTACATACTGGCACATAAGGCTTACCAAAATCTCTTTTTTGAAATACCTCTCCAAATGTTCCAGAACCGCGATGCTGTTGCGCGTGTGCGCCGGAAGAACAAGGTGCCGCACGATCACGCCCTTTTTTATAATGCCCTCGTCGTCATAAACGGGCGTGCCCACCTGAAAAATCATCTCCTGTATCGCCGCAGTGGCGGTGCGTGTATAATCGGGCGCCGACGATAGCTTTTTAGCGAGCGAATCGTCCGCGTATTTGAAGTCCGGCAGGTAAACGTCCACAAGTCCGCCGAGCATTGTAAGCGTTTTGGGCGAGGTGTAGCCGCTGCAATTGTAAACGATAGGCAGCTTGGGGCGGTAAATGCTAAGGCTTTCTGCCACCGCCTCAACAAAATGGTCGGCAGTCACCAGATTTATATTGTGAACGCCCGCTTCCTCAAGCATTTTATAGCCGTCGGCAAGCTGCTTGGGCGTAAGGGTAACGCCCTTGCCCGTCTGCGATATTTTGTGATTCTGGCAAAAGACGCACTGCATTGTGCAGCCCGAAAAAAACACGGTGCCGCTGCCTCGCGTTCCGCTTATGCACGGTTCCTCGCCGAAATGAGGGGCGATACGCGCCACAACGGGCAGAGTGCCCATTTTGCAAAATCCGTTTCCCGAATGCTCGGTGCGTACAGCGCCGCATTTCCGCGGACATAAATCGCAAATCATTTTGATCACCAAGCATAGTATAACACATTTTTCGATTTTTTCAAACAGAAAAATCCGTAAGATAATCCTCGATGATATCCTCAAAATGACACGGCTCTATTTTCAGTTCGTTTAAAAGCGCCGTCAGCTCCTCGATATCGCGCCGGTTTTCGCTTATTTTCGGTACGCGCGCGACCTCGGCGCCGTTTTTAAGCAGAGCTATCCCGTATTCCGCCCGGAGCGCACCCTTTTCCTCAATAATTCTATAACTTTTCATACCCCACCACATAACGTGAAATTATGTCACGGTTATATAATATCACTATAGCGCGGTTCAGTCAATATGTTTTTAAAGAAAAATAAAAAATATTTGCAATTTATTATTCTATGTGATAAAATCAGTTTGATTCAGCTGCTTGCGGGCTGGATAACCGCCCTTACGTTGAGAGCGGAACCGACTTAAACGGTTGAAAAATACTCACAAGCTTTTGTGAATTTCGTGTCTGTTTGCGAAAGTGAGTGCAACGACAGGAGGGTTCTTATGATACAGGTAGAGAACCTCAGAAAGGAATTTAAAAAAACAATAAAAGATCCGGGACTAAAGGGCAGCGTAAAGGCGCTGTTCCGCCCAAAGACCGAAAAAATCGTTGCGGTCGACAACATAAGCTTTTCGGTTCCCAAGGGCGAGATACTCGGGTTCATCGGGCCAAACGGCGCCGGCAAAAGTACCGTAATAAAAATGCTTACCGGTATTCTTACGCCAACCTCGGGCAAATGCACTATCAACGGCAAAAACCCGCGTGAGAACCGCAAAAGCTATGTAAAGGAAATCGGCGTAGTGTTCGGCCAGCGCACCCAGCTTTGGTGGGACCTGCCGCTGCGCGAGACCTACGGCGTGCTAAAGGAGATCTACGAGGTGCCCGAGGAGCGCTATCATAAGCAAATGGCGTTTCTCAACGAGGTGCTTGATTTGGAGCCGTTTATCACAAACCCGGTGCGTACCCTCTCGCTCGGTCAGCGTATGCGCGCCGATATCGCGGCTTCGCTGCTGCATAATCCAAAGGTGCTGTTCCTCGACGAGCCGACTATAGGACTGGACGTTGTGGTAAAGGACAACATCCGCCGAGCTATAGAGTACATCAACGAACGCGAGCACACCACGGTTATCCTCACCACCCACGACCTTGCCGACATCGAGCAGCTAAGCAAGCGAATAGTTATGATCGACAAGGGGCAGAAGGTGTTTGACGGCGCTATCGCCTCGCTAAAGTCAAAATACGGACAGATCCGCGAGTTCAACTTTGAAACCGATACCCCCGCTCTTGTTACCGCGGAGGATTATGCCCGCCGCTTTTCGCTCGATATTGACGACTGCGGCGTAGAAACGGACGGAAAGGCGGTAAAGGTGCGCTTCAACAGCGCCTCTGTGCCCGTTTCCGAAATGCTGAGCTACACGCTTTCAAGAGTCAACGTCAGCGACATCTCCGTAAAGGACGCCGACATTGAGGAAATAATCCGCCGCCTTTACAGCAAGGGGGTGGAGCAGTGAAGCGCAGACTGAAAATCTACACCCCGTTTATCAGCGCGGGCATGCAGGAGGTCGCCACTTACCGCATAAACTGGATATTCTACATGCTGGGCAACGTTGTTGTTTGCCTTGTTTCATACTTTATATGGCGCGCCGTTTACGCCTCGGGCGACGGCGGCTCAATGAACGGCTTTACAATGCCCCAGATGATAGTTTACATCGTACTGGTCTTTCTTACCAACACAATGATAGCCAGCGACGTAAGCTATGTTATAGGCGAGGAGGTGCGCGACGGAGCTATATCAATGCGCATGTTAAAGCCCGTCAGCTTCAACGCCACCTTTCTTTTTCAGGAGATAGGCAACAAGCTCTTCACCGAGTTTATTTTGGCTCTGCCGCTCATATTTGTTGTTGAGGTTATCCGCACGGCATTTTCGGGCGAGGTCCAGTTTGACGTGCTGCGGTTCTTTTTGTTCTTGTTCAGCGCCGCGACCGCGTATCTGATTTACTTCTTCTTCAACATCTGCTTCGGTTTTGTGGCGTTCATCACAAAAAACCTGTGGGGAGTAAACACCACCAAAAACTGCATCGTCGGCTTTTTGTCGGGCGCGGTGATTCCGCTCAGCTTTTTGCCCGCGCAGATGGAAGCGGTATTTTTAATGCTTCCGTTCGCCTCGCTCAACTACACTCCCGTAATGATCTATATGGGCAAATACAGCGGCTTGGAGATGTTTTTCTACCTCGGGCTGCAATTGTTTTGGGCAGCGGCTTTCTTTGCGCTTTCAAAGCTGTTTTGGAAGCTGATCTCACGCCGCCTGTGCGTACAGGGGGGTTAGCATGAAACAGATAAAAAGAATGATGCGCATGCACCGCATTTTTGTCGCTCAGGAGCTTAAGCGGATGATGGAATACAAGGGCGATTTTATCATCGGGATCATCGGGTTCCTCGCCGTTCAGGTGTCGAATCTGTTGTTTCTGTGGCTTGTTTTCCGCCGGATACCAAGCCTTATGGGCTGGAGCGCCGCCGAGATAATATTTATCTACGGCTTTTCGCTTATCCCGAAGGGGCTTGACCACCTGTTTTTCGACAACCTTTGGGCGATCGGCCACTATATCGTGCGCAAGGGCGAGTTCGATAAGTACCTTACGCGCCCGATAAACACGCTGTTCCATGTAATGGTCGAAAAGCTGCAGATCGACGCTCTGGGCGAGCTTATTACGGGCATAGCGCTTGTAAGCATTACACTGCCTCAGCTCGATATCGAGTGGGATCCGCTTAAGGTAGCGCTCGGGCTTCTTGTTATCCCGTTCGCGGCGCTTATTTACACGGGGATCAAGACCATCACCGCGTCCGTGGCGTTCTGGGCTAAGCGAAGCGGCAATATACTCTACATGTTTTACATGGTGAACGACTTCGCAAAGTACCCCATTACCATTTACAACCGCGTTGTGCGCGACGTGATTACATACTTTATTCCGTTCGCTTTTACGGCTTACTATCCGGCGATATATATTCTCCGCGGCGAAAATCCGCTGTGGTGTATCGGAATGGCGGTGCTCATAGGCGTTGTGCTTATGACTTTGGGAGTGTTGGTGTGGCACCGCGGTACAAGAGCCTATGAATCGGCAGGCTCATAAATAAAAATTCTATTTTAACGGGTTTGGCTCAAAACTCAAAATTGAAGTTTTGAGCCGCCCTTTTTTATTTGTGCTTATACATTATCAACAAAAAGAAATGAAAAAATTTGTATTGCGCAAAGTGCCATAATTCTAAAAGAGAAATATAGCGTTAGTGTATTTTGATAAAATATTATTATCATATAATATTTTATTATGAAATTTACCACATGGGAGTGATAATATGAAATTCAAAAAATCCATATCGTTGTTGCTAACCGCTGTAATGGTAACGGGCTGCGCCACCTTTGCTGCAAGCTCTGCCACGGTAGACAGCGAGTCTGTAGGTTACTCGAACCAGAGTTACCTTGAAAATAAGGCGGCTTCAGCCTCGTCGACCAATGACTTCGGCGCGACATACTCGGCGGCTTCAACAACATGGAAAACATGGTCACCTGCGGCAACTAAGGTAAAGCTCAGGCTGTACAGCACGGGCTCCGACGCCGAATCGGGCGCGGCTGTTCTGGGTGAACACGAAATGGATCAGGACGGCGCCGGCATTTGGTCGGTAACGCTTCAGGGCGATTACAAAAACTTTTACTACACCTACCTTGTAACCGTAAACGGCACTACCAACGAAACCCAGGACGTTTACTCAAAGGCGGTCGGCGTTAACGGCGCGCGCTCAATGGTAGTCGACCTCGACTCAACCGATCCCGACGGCTGGAGCAGCGACAGGCACGTCTTCCAGACCTCTCAGACCGAATCGGTCGTATGGGAGGTTCATGTGCGCGACTTCTCAATTGCCGACAATTCGGGCGTAAGCGCCGAAAACAAGGGCAAGTACCTGGCTTTTGCCGAGGGCGGCACAACGCTCAACGGCACGGCGGGCGAGATGTCGACCTGTATCGACTACCTCGTTGAAAAGGGCGTAAACACCGTTCAGCTGCAGCCTGTTTACGACTTCGGCTCGGTAAGAGAGGATCTTCCTTCCTCCTCGTCAAACCGCAACTGGGGCTATGATCCCGTCAACTACAACGTTCCCGAGGGCAGCTATTCCTCAAATCCCTATGACGGCAACGTTAGAATCAAGGAATTCAAGCAGATGGTACAGGCGTTCCACGACAGGGGCATTACCGTTGTTATGGACGTTGTTTACAACCACACCTATTCCTCAGGCGACTCCTGCTTCGGCAAGACGGTTCCGGGCTACTACTTCAGAATGACGTCCAACACGGCGTATTCAAACGGCTCGGGCTGCGGAAACGAAACCGCCTCCGATAAGGCGATGTTCCGCAAGTACATGATCGACTCATGCAAATACTGGGCTGACGAGTACCACATCGACGGCTTCCGTTTCGACCTTATGGCGCTGCATGATGTCACAACCATGAACAACATCCGCTCCGCTCTTGACGGCATGTATTCCGACAACTCAGGTCAGAAGATACTGATGTACGGCGAGCCTTGGACGGGCGGCACCTCGCAGTGTCCCTCACCCTGCACCCAGTCAAACGCCTCGTCGCTCAGCGAGCGCGTGGGTATGTTCAACGACACCTACCGCGACGGAATCAAGGGCAGCACCGATGGCGCCGACGGCAACTTTATCCAGGGCAGCGAGACCTATACATACAAAATCGTTGCTGGCGTAAAGGGCAAGAGCTTCTCGGCAAAGGCGCCCTCTCAGACGGTAGCCTACGCCGACGCTCACGACAACCTTATCCTCTGGGATAAGCTCTGCAAATCCAACAGCGTCACAAACTATGAAAGTACAAACACAAACGTTCAGAATCAGCTTATCGGCGCGATGACGCTGCTGCTCACGTCAAAGGGAATCCCGTTTATGACAGCGGGCAGCGAAATGGGACGCACCAAGAAGGGCGACTCAAACAGCTATAAGTCAAGCGATGACATCAACCAAATCGACTGGTCAAGGGCAAAGAGTATGCCCGCGCTTCCCCAGTGGTACAAAACACTGCTCAGCGTGCGCAAAAACCTGACTCTTATGAAGAGCAACACATTTACCACCGACTCAAACCTGACTTGGCCGTCACAATACGGTCACGTTGTAGCCTACACCTACAACAACTCAACGTCGGGCGAGTGGAACAAGGTATGCGTGCTTTACAATAATGATATTCAAGGCTGGACTATTTCAAACCTCGGCGCTTCATCTTGGGCGGTTGTAGCCAACAGCGTTTCGAGCAGCGACATTTCCGCAACCGGCGCAAATATCAACGGTATAGCTACCCTCAACTCAAGCTCGGTATTTGTTCCCGCAAAGGGCACGATCGTCCTGATCAACGGACTGAGCAACAGAACCGTTACCGATTCCTTCGGCACACTTGTTGTTAACCATGTGACCGAGAGCGGCACCGTTCTCAGAACCCAGAACGCAAAATACCGCGCGGGCAACACCTTCCGCGCTATTCCCGACAGCACGATCCTGTTCAGCCGCACCCTTAAGAGCACAACGGGCGCGACCTCGGGAACCGTTGCCGCAGGCAGCACAAACACAGTTACCTTCACCTACAGCGACGAAGCCGCAGCGGAGGGTTACCTCACCGTTAATTATGTTGACAGCAGCAATAAGTCGATAAAAGATCCAACCACCCTTCACCTAAAGGCGGGCGATTCCTACAGCGAGACCGCTCCCGCTATCCAGGGCTACGAGCTCGACACTGACAATTATCCTGTCGACACAATGGGCACCTTCGGCGGTACCGACAAGACCATCACCTTCAAATACAAAGCTGTCGGAACAAGCTCAACCGTTCACTATTACAACAGCTCAGGCGCGTCAAGCATTTATATGTACGCCTATAACGACAACGGCGAGATATTCGGCAAATGGGACAGCGTGACCTCAAATTCAAACGCTAAGCTTGTTGCCGACACCCAGCTCGGCGGCAGCTGGATGAAGGGCACGATACCCGCGGGCAGTGCAAGTGTTATCTTCCGCATGGGAGCCAATCAGGAACCCGGTCAGGGCGAAAGCGGCTACCTTGTTGCAGGCGAAACATGGATACAAAATAAGGCGACAACCTTTACCTCAACGGTAAAGACCAGCCACATCAACGTAAATACAGGTCAAAAGCTTTCCGCTGACGTTGTGACTACCGCTGAGAAGGTATCGTCAAGCGCTCAGTATACGACCTCGGCGCTTGCGGGCAGAACCGACGTTATCGTTCCTTCAAACGCAACCGGCAATTATACCCCGGGCGTTATCAATGTAGTTTACTTATACACCGACGGAAGCGCTCCTATCTCTACAGAGCCTACGGAAAGCACCGAGTCTTCAAGCGTTGTAAAGCGCAGGATCCTGCTCGGCGACGTAACCCTTGACGGACTTCTCACGGTCAAGGACGTTACCCAGCTTCAAAGGGCTATCGTAAGCCTTGTTACCCTTACGGGCGACGCGCTTTTGGCAGCGGATACAGATCAGAACGGCAGCATCAGCATTAAGGACGCTACAAACATCCAGCTTTTCCTTGCCGAGTACGACAACCACGCGCATGCAGGCGAATATATTGAAGTAGGCGAAGATCCTACTACAGAACCACCCACAACGCAGCCTCCCACAACACAGCCGGAGCCGACTGCTACGGAGTCCGAACCCACATCACAGCCCGACCCCGATACAAAGAACTACCAGTTTACCAATAAATATAATTGGGGCACGGTTTACTGCTATGCCTGGGACAGCGAGGGAACATACCTCATCGGAGCTTGGCCGGGAACACCTATGACCGACGCGGGAACAAACGACTACGGAGAGAAAATTTGCACCATCGATATTCCCACAAACGCGGCATATGTAATATTCAGCGACGGCTCAGGCACTCAGACGGTCGACATTCCGTTTGATGTAAACGCCAACGGTTGGTACCTGACAGGCAATTGGATAGACGGCAAAGCAGAGGCTGCAAGCTGGTAAGCTTGTTATATCGCTTGTAAAGTTTAGGTTAAACGAAACGCGTATAACGAAAGAACCCCACCGGTTTTGAAGCCGGTGGGGTTTAACATGTTTAGGTATCTGCTGCGTCACGCTGCTTATTTATAGCCTCTGCCGTTTTTGGGCTTATCGCTCTTTGCTTTTGACTTAACGTGTTTCTCGGTTGAGTAGTCGTCATCGTAGTCGTCGTTCTCGCGGTATCTGCCGCCGCTTGCTGACGCGGCTGAATATTTTGAGCCGCCCGAATGAACGTTGGCTGTCTTTTTACGCCTTGAAACAGCCGAGAAAATAAGATAGCCGAAGCCCGCGAAGCTGAGCAGC
>CAZVSQ010000009.1:13439-19278 GCA_964629925.1 uncultured Ruminococcus sp. | reverse complement strand
GTACTGCTCGCTATCGCTCTGCTGTTCTCGGTTATTCCGATGACGGCGGTCACGTTCCCCAAATTCAAAAAAGAGGTTGGCTAAAGTTTTAGCCAAACCTCTTTTTGCTATGTCATCAATAAACTTCGATTTTTGAAGTGCCGTCGGAGTAGTGGATCTCTTTGTAGCCGTGACCTGAGCCGTCGCAGTCGGGATAGTTATCTTCGCTTACTACGGTCTTTTCGGTGGGCTGAGGCTCCTGCTGCTGAGGCTGCTGCTGTTGGGGCTCCTGCTGCTGGGGAGCTTCGGACTTTGTTCCGTGGGTGATCACCTTGTCAACAGGTTCCTTTGTAACCTTTTCGGCTGTTTTTTCGCGGCTTTCCTCTTTGCCGTCAACATACTTTACCTTGTATGTAACGGTCTTTTCGCCGTTTTTGCCCTCTTGGGTGACCTCCTCGGTGCCCTCGTCCATGCTGTCGCTGTACTCGTCAACGGTCTTGTACTCTACCTTTTCGGTCTTTTCCTCGGTCTTGTACTCAACGCGCTTAACGACGATCTTCATGCCGTCCTTGATTTCGGCGGTGAGCTTTTCGCTTACCTCATCGTCCTTGCCCAGAGTGACCTTCTGTTCCTTTAAGAACTCCTCAACGGTTTTTGCCTTTGTGGGAACATCGGCTGTCTTTCCGTCAACGGTGAGGGTGACCTTTGTGCCCTTGATAAGGGTGATGACCATACCGTCTTCAAGATACTTGCTCTCGTCGGTGTCGGGCGTGCAGTTGTCGGTATCAAAGCCCGACTTTTTGACCGCGTCGGCGACCGTGCCGCCTGTCAGCTCAACCTCTTTTGACTCGTCGCCGAGCTTAACGGTGACCTTTGCGTAGCGCTTAACGGTGATCTGCTTTGTGTCCTCGGTGATTTTTTCATCCTTGGCAGGTTCGGTTTCGTCCTTGAAGCCGAGTATGATCTCAGCCTTTTCAAGGACCTCGGAAACAGTGGCTCCTACCTTAGCCTCTACCTCGGTCTTGGCGCCCTTGTCAACTACAGTCAGGTTGACCGTTTTTTCTTCACCGCAGCCTGCAAGCGCAAAAACCATTGCCAGAACAGTCAGTACCGCCAGCGCGGCAGTTGTTATTCTTTTCATTGTATTTCCTCCTATCAAGAACCAAGCTCAAAAAAGCCGTCCTTGTTTTTTACCGATATTTTTATTTCGTACTTTTCCTGTGCGGGAAAGCTTTCGGCGGGCAGATAAGCTATACAGCCGTTACCGCCGTCGGTTTTGCTGTAAAGCGCCTCAAAGGTCTTTTCAGCGCCGCTTTTGTCTTTGACAGTAAAATAATACTGTGCGTCGTCGTCGATTTCCGAGCTGTCTATCACAGCCGAAACCTGAGTGTACTCGGAGGCGTAGGTGCAGGGCTGAACGCTGACTTTTGCGCTTCCCTTGACCGTTCCCGAGGTTTTTAAAAGGCTCAGCTCCTGAGCGGGAACCATAGGCGGCATTGTGACAAGCCACTTTATGTTGCGCTCGGCAAGCTCCATTACAAAGGTGTCGGGCTTGTTTGAATCCAGCCCCTGACGTATATTCATCGGGAACGCCTTTGTAAATGTGGCGTTTTCGTACGCCGAGGCAAAGAACGGCACAAGCGCGTTGCCGAATGAATCGCGGTACATAAACAGCGTGCCCGCAGCGTCGGGATTTGAGGTCTTTATCATGTTTTCCTCAACGGATTTTGTGTTGGTGACGTAGCTGTATTTATCCTCGGCTCCGTAGTAATAATTGTACTCGGGCTCGGATGAAACGGGGTATATCATTTTGCTTAAGTCGCCGGTGAAATCCTTTTTGCGGGTGACCTCAGCGGATGAGTAATCGTCGTGAGTTTTATTCAGCGCGTCAAGCACGGTGTTGTACGCCAGCAGCGCGCCCTTGTTGTTCCAGTGGGAATCCCGCGCAAAGTAGAGCGTTTCGCTCTGAGCCGAAAGAGGCTCAAACAGGTTGCAGTAGTTGACCGTGCTGCCATTTAGCGCGGCATGAAGCAGATCCCTGTTGCGCGTTGAGGACACCTCTGCGCTGTAGGTATAGGGCATGTTGTCGGGGTACAGCGTGTTTTTGTTGGGCGCCGCGGTAAACAGGAACTGCACGCCCACGGATTCGCAATAGCTCTGGATGATTTTGAGGTTATTGACAACGCCGTTGATCTCGCTTTGGGTTAGGGTGTTTTTGCCGAGGTAATCGTCGGCGGTAGAGGTGTAGTAAAGCCAGTCGTTTTTGCCTACAATGACGGTGTCGATATTCGAGGTTTTGAATAAGCCCGCGTTTATACGCGCGTCCGCCTGGATCATCTCGGGACGGAAGGCAAAATTCTTCTCATAGTAGCTGCCAAGCTGACTGAAATAGCTGAAATTGAAGCCGCCGTCCTCGTTTGTAAGCGACGGAGCCTCTTCCCTGCGCTCGTTGCCTATCGGCTGATTTGACGGCCGGAAAACCATTCCCAGCGAAGGTACGGCGCAGACAGCGACGCAGAATATGGTGAAGATCAAAGATACTGTTTTTTTCATCTTACGCCGCCTTTCTAAAACCTAAAGTAGATAAAGGGATTATAAGCGCCCGAGGAAAGGCGCAGCATGCACCATACAAGACCTGCGGCGGCAGCGACATAAAGAGCGGCGTGAACGCCCTTCCAGACTGCCGTCAAAGCGCCGTCGCCGTAAAGGCTTGCGCGTATTTTGTCAGAAAGCGGGCGGATAGGAGCGCAGCCGATAACAGCCGCGATCAGCACGGTGATGAACCACGGCGTAAGCTGAACGAGAGCGATGCTGAGTGCCGACGCGGAAAAATCAAAGCCGGTAAACATTCTGCCGATATAGGCAAAACCGTATGAGATGGTGTCCGCACGGAAAAGCACAAAGCCGAGTATAACTACCAGCATAGTATATATGTGGCCGAGAGCCTTGGGAAGCCTGCGCATGACCGGCACATATTCCTCAAGCAAAAGGAACATGCCGTGCCACAGTCCCCACAGAACAAATGTCCAGTTTGCGCCGTGCCACAGACCTGTGCAGAAAAACACGATAAGGCGGTTGAGCGCTGTGCGCGCCTTGCCTTTGCGGTTGCCGCCCAGCGGAAAATACAGGTACTCCTTGAACCAGGTGGAAAGCGAAATGTGCCAGCGCCTCCAAAAATCCTGAATGCTCACTGCGCCGTAAGGGTACATAAAATTCTCTTTGAATTCAAAGCCGAACATCAAGCCGAGTCCTATAGCCATGTCCGAATAGCCCGAAAAATCGTAGTAGATCTGGAACAGATAAGCTATTGCTCCGAGCCATGCCGACATAAGCGAAAGGCTGCCTGCGTCATGAGCAAAAAGGATATCGGCGACCTGCCCCATGGTGTTTGCTATCAAAACCTTTTTGGCAAGTCCGCAGATGAAGCGGCGCAGACCGCGCGCCGTCTTTTCGATATCCTGACTGCGGTCGGTGATCTGGCGGTTGATGTCGCGGTATTTTACTATAGGACCCGCAATAAGCTGCGGGAAAAAGGTGATGTAAAGCAATATGTTGGGATAGTTTTTCTGGACCTCAACAGCACCGCGGTAAACGTCTATCACATAGGACAGCGCCTGGAATGTGAAAAACGAAATTCCTATAGGAAGCGCTATTTGGGGAACCGGTACCGACAAGCCCGTAACGGAGTTGAAGGTGGTGACAAACATGCCCGTGTACTTAAAAACAGCCAAAATGCCCAGATTTACAACTACCGCCGCAACAAGGGCGGGCTTGCTTTTCTTTTTCGGATCGCGCTTTACCCACAGCGCGCAAAGATAGTTGAGCACCGAGCTGAACAGCATAAGCAGAACATATACGGGCTCGCCGTACGCGTAAAACGCAAGGCTTGCTAAAATCAGCAGATAGTTTCTGACCTTAAGCGAGGGTATCACCGTATAAAGGAGAAACACCGCCGGCAGAAAAATGCTGAGAAAAACCAGAGAACTGAAAACCATTTATTTATTCCTTTCGGCTATACCTTGACATGCATCCACGCTGCGCCGCCCTTGATGACAGTATAAACGACTTTTGTGGGATTGTTATAGTAATCGATGCCGAAGTATGTGTTGTCAAAAAAGTGTCTGCCCCACTCGGGATCGTATACCTTGCCCTCAACTTCAGCCCAGCCGTGTCCGCCGCTGTTGCAGGCATAGCATTCATTATAGCCTATCGCCTTTGCGATAAAGGCGAACTCGGCGCCGTAGCTCATGCAGTTGCCGGTACCGTAAACGAGCATATCATTGGCGTAGAGGATCTCCCAGCCGTCGCCGTGGAAATGCGGTATCCTGGGGTTTTTCTCGGTATAGGCGTTCTGTATATAGCGGAACATCTTCCACAGCTTTTCGCTTTTGCTCATGCTTCTGCTGCAGACCTTGTCGACAAGAGCGAGCGCGAGGTGGAAGGTTTTGTCATGCTCGGATGTCGCCTTGTAAGCCTTTCCGTCGAGCACGTTCCATTTTGCGCCGCCGTAGGTAACGGCAGTTCTTAAAGTCAAGTCAAGTTTGCCGTTTTCCAAATACCAGCTGCCGTAGGCGTTTTTTGTGATTCCCGTAAAGTTGAAGTCGATTTTTCCGTTCTTGTCGGCATAGCGGAAGCCCTCGGAGGATGAACCTACAAGGCAGTCCTTAAGCATTACGCCGTCGGAATTGTAATAGTAAGTGGCGCCGCCGATCTTGACATAGCCCTGACGGACTTTTCCGTCGACAAACACATAGGACTTGCCGTTTATTGAAAGGCTGCCGTTAGCCAAAACTCCGTTGTAGTAAAACTTTGCGTCGTCGCTGTATGAGCTGATAAGCGCGCCCTTTTCGTTTACAAGGCGCAGGGTGTAGGCGTACGCGTTGTTCTTTTCGGCGGAGGTATCGTTGTAAGAGGTCGAGCTGACAGAGTCAAAAAGCCTTGCCCAGCCCGAGGTGACAGTGCGCCTGTAAAGGCGGAAGCCCGCGGCGCCGTCGACAGCGTTCCATTCAACGGTATTGCCATTTGCGGCGGGGCTTACGTTTGAAATAGCCGGAGGCGCAAAATAGCGGTTTTCTTTTCCGGTTTTAATAAATGCGCTGATGAATTTGCCGTTTGAGTCAAGGCAGCGCACGGTGTAGGTTCGCTTTTCGCCGTTTTTGACGGTCTTGTCGATATAATAAGCTTCCTTTGTTGTACCCAGACCTTTCCAGCCGTTTTCGCCGTCAAGGAAGAAAACGCCGTACTTATACGCGCCGCCGCATTTGCCCCAGCCGAGCTTTGCGCCGTCGGCGGTGTTCTCAAATGAGTTTATCCTGGGAGCTTTTACAAACAGGAGAGACTTTCCGGAGGTGTAGTAGCTTGTCCAGTCGCTTCCGTCGGCGGTTATCGCCCTGACTGTGTAATAATACTTAGTGCCCGAGGCTGCGGATGCGTCGGTGTATTCACGCTCCGCGGTATCGGCAAGCTTGCTCCAGCCTGTTGAGTCGGTCTTTCGGTACACACGGAAGTTGACTGCGTTATTATCGGCGCTCCACTTAACGGCAACGCCGTTTTCGGCAGCGCTCACGCCGCTTACAACAGGAGGTGCAATAAAGATAAAGCTTTTTCCCTCTTTGCGGTAAGCGCTGATATAGTTTCCTTTTGAGTCAAGACAGCGCACCGTGTAGGTGTAGGTTTCGCCCGACTTTACATTTTTATTTACAAAGCTGTTTGAGGCGGTATTGCCAAGCCCCTTCCAGCTTCCGTTTTCAAAGACAAAAACGCGGTACTTTGCCGCGCCGCCGCACTTGCTCCACTTTATTTCCATGCTGTCGGCGCTGTTGTAGAAGCCGCTGATATACGGAGCCTTGATATAGGTAAG
>CAZVSQ010000009.1:0-13429 GCA_964629925.1 uncultured Ruminococcus sp. | reverse complement strand
TAAGCGACTTTCCGGCGGTATAGTAGCTTGTAAGGGTGCTGCCGTCGGCAGTCACCGCTCTTACCGTGTAGGTGTATTTTGTCCCCGAAGAGGCTGTAGCGTCGGTATATTCCGCGTCGGCGGTATCGGCAAGCCTTCGCCATCCGGTGGAGTCGGTCTTGCGGTACACGCGGTAGCTTTCGGCGCTCTCGCGTTCAGTCCATTTAACAGAAACGCCTTTTTCGGAGTTGCTTATCGCGGTTATTTCCGGCGGAGCAATAAAGGTGTTTTCATAGCCGTCGCGGTTAAAGCCGCTGCAAAACTCTCCGTCACTTCCTATTGCGCGGACTGTGTAGCGGTAAACCTGTCCGTCTTTCAGCCCTTTGTGCGTAAGGCTTAAGCCGGATGTAGTTCCGACGCCTTTCCATGAATCATTTTCCAATACAAACAGACCGTAGCGCGCGGCGTTGGGATACGCCTTCCAGCTTACGGTCGTTCCGTCGGCGGTGTTGTAAAAGCCGGAAACTTCCGGAAAAGCCTCCTGAGCCTGCTCACCTATCCCGACCGTTGCGGGATCGCCGTCGGTCTGAGCCGCGGATACAGCAAAGCATGACGCCGACAGCGCAATAACAGCCGCAAATACAGCGGCAACCGTTTTTTTCATACTGTTCCTCCTAATAGTCTTACCTGAAAATATATAAAACCATTGTATATAATAACATATAATTCAACTGTTTTCAATAATAAATATGAACCGGCAAAAAATTTTTGGGCAGTATGACGGAATACTGATATAAAACAAGCGACAGCTCAAAGCCATCGCTTGTCATTTATGAAATCATCCCCAAACAGCCTTGCCGTCTTTAAAGGTGAGCTCGTATTTGTATGCAGCCACGGGATTCCAGTAATGGTACTTCATCATGTAGGCGGTATACGGCGGTTTGCCGTATCCGGGCAGCTGTGCGTCAACGTCGCAGAAATACCATGTTCCGTTTACCAGAACCTCAGTCCAGCCGTGAGGCGCGCCGTTTCCGGTGTTGCCTATACACATGCGCGTGCGGTAACCTGCGATTTTAGCCAGGCATGCGTAACACGCGGCATAGCGGAAGCAGTTTCCGCTTTGATTCTTGAACATATCGATAGCCAGCGGCGCAACGTCGGCGGCATACTTAGGATGGTCATAGGTCCGTCTGTACGGGAATTTATTAGCCATATACTGGAAGGCGTACTTAAAGCGCTCCTTAAGCGTGCTTCCCACGCATTTTTCCGCCATAAACTTAGCGGCAAGCTTTATTTCCTCGCTTTCGATGCAAACGCCGTTTTCATCGGCATAGGTATATCCCTCTGAGGCAGAGCCGACGATATCGCTCTTTACCATCTGCCCCTTGTCGTTATAGTAATAGGTTTTTCCGTTGATTTTTTGATATCCGCTTCTGAAATATCCCTTTTCAAAGTAATAGGTGTTTCCGTTTTCCTTTACGGTACCGTCGGCAAGCTTTCCGTTGATATAGTACTTGGTATCGTCGATATACGCGGAAACAAGATTTCCATCGTCGTCCATGCAGCGCAACGTGTAAGTGTAAATCCTGTCGGATTGGGCAGTGGTATCGGCATACTCCGTACCTTCGATTGAATCTGTCAGTCTGCTCCAGCCGCTTGAAACAGTCTTTCTGTAAAGCCTGAAGAAGCTGACTCCGTCAACAGCGTTCCATGTAATAAGGTTGCCGCCCTCAGCCTTTTTGACGCCTGTAACAGCGGGCGGAGCAAAAAAGGTGTTTGTAAAGCCCTTGATGTCATACGCGCTTACAGGTTCGTCATTGCCGTCAAGACAGCAGACCGTATAGGTAAAGGTATCAAGATTTTTCAACTTTGAGTGCGTGTACGAAGCGCCTGATGTGCTGCCCAAAGCTGTCAGTTCGCCTGTTTCGTCAATGACATATACGCGGTATTTTTCGGCGCCTTTGCACGCCTTCCAGTACAGCGTGACCGAGCCGGTGTTGTTTTCGGCAGAGTAGATCTTCGGCATTGAAACGAAGTAAACGGATTTTCCGGAGTAATAATAGCTTGTTTCTTTACTGCCGTCCTCGGTAATGCAGCGCACGGTGTAAAAGTATGTATTGCCCGAGGCCGCTTTGGTATCGGTAAACACCGCGTCCTCAGTATCGCCAATACGCGCCCAGTCGTGAGCGCTGTCCCTGCGGTATACGCGGTACTTTGCGGCGCCCGCGCGCCTGCCCCACTTTACCTCAATGCCGTCGGCAACAAGGTTGAGCTCCTTTATAGCAGGCGGCGCCAGATAGGTGTTTTCCCAGCCGTCGGGGTCGTAGCCGCTGATAAAGTCACCGTTTGAGTCAAGGCAGCGGACGGTATATTTAAATACATCTCCGTTTTTCAGTCCCGCATGAGTAAACGAGGTCGAGGCGGTATTGCCCAAGCCCCTCCAGCCGTATGCGGCGTCATAGTAAAACACACGGTACTTAGCTGCTCCGCCGCACGCCTTCCAGTAGATGACCGCGCTGCCGCTGCGGTTTATTATGTCGGTGATTGCCGGAGTAGCCACATAGTTGATCGACTTGCCCTCGTTATAGTAGCTTGTTTCCCTGCTGCCGTCGGGAGCGATGGCGCGCACCGTGTAGCTGTAGCGCGTTCCGGACTGAGCGGTTCTGTCAAGGTAATCATTGCCGTCCGTTTCTCCTATCCGCGCCCAGCCGTGAGCGTTGTCTTTGCGGTACACTCTGAACCTTTCCGCGCCCTCAAGCCTGTTCCAGTTAACCTCAACGCCGTTCTCGGTGCCCCTAAGAAGCGAGATGACCGGAGGCGCAAGATAGGTGTTCTGCCAGCCCGCGGCGTTGTAGCCGCTGATAAAATTCCCGTTTGAGTCAAGGCAGCGGACCGTATACGTCACGGATTGGTTGTTTTTTAGCCCGCTGTGCGAAAAGCGTAAGGACGAGGTGTTGCCCAGTCCGCGCCAAACGCCGTTTTGATCAAGGTAAAACACCCTGTAGGCGTAGGCTCCCGGGCATTGGTTCCAGTATATATCGGCGCTGCCGCCGCGGTTATATATGCCTGTTACCGAAGGAGCGGCTACATAGTAAATCGATTTTCCGCTGTTATAATTGGTAGTTTCGCGCGTTCGGTCGGCTGTGATGCCCCTTACGGTGTAGCTGTAGCGCGTGCCCGAAACGGCTTTTTTGTCAACAAAAGATCTATAGACGGTATCGCCTATCCGCGCCCAGCCGTGGCTGTCGTCTTTGCGGTACACGCGGTATTTTTCGGCGCTTTTAAGGGCGTTCCATTTTATCTCAACGCCGTTTTGCGCGTTTGTAAGGCTTTTAATAACGGGCGGTGCCATGAACGTATGTGTCCAGCCCTTGCGGTAATAATCCCCTATCACATTGCCGTTGCCGTCCAGCGCCTTTACGGTAAAGGTGTACGCTGTATCGCTTTTTAGGTTTTTGTACTCCATACTGAGCTCGCCGGTGGTGCCGATAAGGCTCCAGCCGTCATCGCCAAGGCAAAAAAGCCCGTACATTTCAGCGCCCGGATAAGCGTTCCAGTACACGCGGATACCGTCGGAGGTGTTCACAAAATCCGAGATAACCGGGTAGCCGGCGCCGACCTCCTCCGAATATTCAGCGGCCGCATTCGGCTCACCGCTTTCAGCCGCAAAGGCCGAAGCCGAAAAGCAGCAGAGCAGCGCTAACGCGGCAAGAAGTGTTATTATTTGTTTTTTCATTGGTGTTCGCCTCCAAAGCATTTCCTCACGGTTTTATTTTATAGCTATATCCCCAAAATGTCAATATAGACCATAAAAGAAAATGTATAATATATTGCGCTCTAAAGTGCTGATCCGTTTTTGCGAATACGGCTTGTTTTTGAACGCCTTAAGTGTTATACTTTTGATATGTATATTTGCACAATGACACTACAGGAGGCAACATGAAAGCGCTTATGATAATCAACCCCAAGGCGGGCATGGCAAAACGCAGACGCTCGGCGGACTATCTGCGGCGGGAATTTCTGCTTCACGGGTACGACTGCGACGTTACAGTCACCAAAAAGCCGCGCGATGCGGAGATAATAGCCCGAAGCATGGCGTCAGAGTACCAGCTTATAATCTGCCTGGGCGGCGACGGAACCCTCAACGAAACAGTAAACGGCCTTAACGCCCTTAAGGAGCGTCCGCCGATAGCGTACCTTCCTACGGGAACCACCAACGACTTTGCCGGCTCGCTGGGGCTTTCAACGGATATTTCCAAGGCTATGCGCGACACCTTCCGCGGCAAAAAAACAAAGCTTGATATAGGCACGATGAACGACCGATGCTTTGTGTATGTAGCTTCGTTCGGCGCGTTTTCAGACAGCTCGTTCAGGACGCCGCAAATCCTTAAGAACCGCTTCGGAAGGCTGGCTTACATCGCCGAAAGCCTAAAGGAGCTGCCCTCCGTAAAATCGCACCGCATGAGGGTGTATGACCGAAACGGCGAGATATGCCGTGGAAAATACATCTTCGGCGCCGTCAGCAACTCCACCACCATAGGCGGAATGCTCCACTATAAAAAGAACGACATCAGCCTTTCGGACTGCAAACACGAGGTCCTGCTTGTCAAAAAGCCCTCCAGCCTGAAAATGCTCAAACAGACGGCAAAGGCGCTTATTACCGGCAACTACCGCGGCGAAGGAATAGAGATGTTCCACGCCTCGCATGTACGGTTTGAGAGCGAGGACGAAACGGCATGGTCGCTTGACGGAGAGCGCTGCGAGCCCGTAAAGATAATTGATATAGACAATTTTCAAAAAGCTATTGAGTTTATTGTTCCAAAGCAGATAATTACCGCTTAAGGAGGAATTTATGCTTAAAAAACTTGTATCTGTTCTGCTGGCGGCTCTGATTATCTGCGCTTTGATACCCTTAAGCGCCGCTCAAATCTCGGCAGCCTCAGACGGCGAGCCCATAGAGCTAAAGCTCAACACTCAAATAAATGACGCCGTAACCCAAAACGCTCAGTCAAAAAAATACCGCTTTGTTCCCGATAAGGACGGCGTTTACGGCTTTACAATTATATCGGACGAGCTTTGCCGCTGCACGTTCAGCGCCGGAAGCGGCACTTACGCCCAAAACGGCGGCGAGGTAAAAACCGTTAAATACGAGCTTTCAAAGGGAGATGTCTGCACCTTAGAGATCGTCACAAACGGCAGCTTCTCGATATCGGTCGAGCCCTCGGCTTTCCCCCAAAAGCTTGAAGTATTAACTCCTCCCGGCAAGGCCGAATACTACAGTGACACCTTGCAGCAAGACATGGATTTTTCGGGAATGAAGCTGAGGATTACCTGGTCTGACGGCAGTAAAACCGAATGGAAATACGGCGATGACAAGACTCCGTTAAAGGGCGAGGAGTTTTATTACTCATGCGATGAAGCAAACGAGGTAAAGGTATATGTAGGCGGCTGCACCGCCGACCTTTCCGTGACGGTTTCGGATACCCCCGTAAAAAGCGTGGAGATAAAGGGCGCGCTTCCAAAGCTTATCAAAGAGGGCAGCGGCTTTTGGGACGCCTGCTATGAGCCCGACTCTGACGAATACATCGAGTTTTTCCGCTACGACCTTTCAGAGCTTGACGGCGCTGCGGTCGTTGTAAGCTATAAGGACGGCACAACGGCAAACGGAAAAATCAACGGCTTTATAGGCAATTACAAAATAAGCGTCAGCGCAGATGACGGCGGCAGAAACTACGCCGTCGGAGATAAAAACAAGGCGACGCTCTCGTTTTGCGGCTTTAAAACCGCGATATACCTCACCGTGACCGAATCGCCCGTAAAGAGCATTGAGCTCGACGGCAACGCCGAAATAAAGCTGATCGAAAATTACAACGGCAGTACCGATTACAGATATGACACGGATACGGGAATGTACGATATCGAATTTTTCCGCTATAACTACGGCCTGGATTCCAAGGTGCGCGTCAACTACAGCGACGGCACTTCAAAAACCGCTGATGTTTTTGACAAGATCGACGGCTACGAGATATCTTTATCCGACACTCAGGAAGCCGAGCCGTGGACTGTCGGCGGCAGGCAATATGCGACATTAAGATATCTCAACGCCGAACTCGATATACCCGTTACTGTCACCCCGAATCCCGTCGAAAATATCGAGATACCCGACGGAACGGCGCTGACGCTGTACGAGAATACAGACGGCTATTATCAGACATACACCGCGCCCGACAACAGCGAGCACAGGGTATTCCTCTATTATATCCCCGACATGAGCGATATTCCCGTAATAATCCGCTACACCGACTCAACCGTCCAAAACGCCCATATAGGCGACATTATAAGCGGCTGCGCTGTTTCGTACAGCGACACCCAATATGAGCAGGCGTGGACAAAGGGCGCGGAAAACTTCATTGACGTTGAGCTTTTAGGGCGCTCGGCCAAGCTCCCGGTCAATATCGTTGATTCTCCGGTAAAATCGATTGAAATAACCTCCTATCCCACGCGCGAGTACGTTTTGGGCGACATCTTCTGCGGCGGTACGGAAAGCTTCATGCCGTGCGACCTGAGCGGGCTGGCGTTTACGGTACACTTTACCGACGGCAGCTCAAAGAGCTATACGTCCGCCGATATCTACGGCGAAAAGCTTGACGGTCACTTTATTTCGCTCACCCCGGTAAACGGCGAACAGACCTTGGGGCAGAATCCGTTTACGCTTGAATACATGGGCAAAAGCGCCGTTTTCAACGTTACGGTGGTACAAAGCCCCGTTAAGTCGGTCAAGCTGACAAAGCTTCCGGATGTTACCGCCTATTCGCAGTACTTTTTGCCCGATTTCAGCGGCGCAAAAATCACCGTTACATATAAGGACGGCAAAACAAAGGAGATAACCCTTAGCCGAGACAACCTCACATATAATCAGGCGTATTACCATAAGGACTTTTTCTACTCCGCATGCTTTGACGCGGACGGAATAACCGCCGAGCTGCGCGGACTGTGCCAAAATGATGAAGCCTCGGGCGATGAAAAGCACATATTCACACTGAGCGTAGGCGACGTTGAATGTGAAATATCGGGCATGGAATACAAGGAGCACTCACGCGCCGAAAGCGCTGAGCTTGAGGATTACTCCGAAACAGGAAAGAATATGCTTGTAAAGGTAAAGTATGAGGACGGCACTGCCGAAGATATCCGCCTTACAGACACCTTTGTTTACGGATACAATTATTATCCCGATTCTGTTTGCCGCGGAGCCTTTACCGGCAAAGGCATTTTAAACTACATGACGGCTGACTCTGACGATGTTGGGTTCAGCGTAGGTGTATTCGACATTTATATTCTTGTTGACCGCGGCAGCATACCGGGCGACATAAACGGCGACGGCACCTTTAATATCGACGACGCTACAGCCCTGCAAAGGTACCTTGCGGAATTTGCGGGCATTGACAAAGCAAGAGTCGAAAAGTGCGGCGACGTAAACGGCGACGGCAAAATCAACATCGAGGACGTTACATTTATGCAGAGGTCACTTGCGGAATTCAAAAGCTGAACACGTTGTTATACAGGCTGTATCCCGTTTGGGGTACGGCCTTTTTATTTCGGACAGCATAATAACCAAAACATATGTTTAATATTTATACAAATTAATCGCTTGCTTTTTGGATAATGTGCTTGAAAATTATACCGCTTTGCGCTATAATTATATTAAAATAATAAACATTGATACTATGGAGGTACGTTATGTTTAAAAAATCAATTTCGGTTCTGCTTGCGGTACTGATGATCTGCGCGGTCATTCCGCTCAGCGCGATCGGCGCCTCGGCAGCTTCCGACACACAGGCAGAGCTTACTGAGTCTTTAGGGACAAATGATGAGCCGTTAGAGCTTGAAATCGGCACGGAATTTCAGGACGCCTTCACAGAAGAAGACCGCTCCGTTACGTTCCGCTTTGTTCCAAAAGAGGCAGGCTGCTACGTTTTTAACGCTAATGCAGACACCTACTGCGATTTTGAGCTGGTCGACGAGGACGGAGCGCTCAAAAGAGGCGTATCGGGCTATGCAAATGATTTCACTTTGAAAACCGAGCTTGAGGCAGGCAAGCCTGTTTTTGTAAAGCTCAAATTAAAACCCAACGCAGAGCCCGCCGAATTCGCCGTATTCGTTGAAGCCTCGGCTTCAGCCCAAAAAATCGAGATCACAAGCATGCCATACCGAACCGAGTATTATGCCGACACTCTTGAGGACGACCTTAACTTTGCGGGACTTGAACTGCAAATCACCTGGTCGGACGGTTATACTACCGATTGGTCGTACATTGACTACGACAAATCTCCTCTGCGCGGCGATTCGTTCTACTGGAGCGTCAAAGATGACAACTCGGTCGAATTATCCATCGGTGATTGCGCCGTTATACTTCCTGTAGACCTGATCGAAAGCCCCGTTGAGGACATTGAGGTGGTCGGCGAGCTTCCAAAGCTTATTAAGGAAGGCAGAGGCTACTGGGAATCCGACTACGACTTTGAGCTTGAGAGAAATGTAGATTACTTCCGCTACAGCCTTTATGAGCTTGACGATACCACGGTAATCGTCCGCTATAAGGACGGCTCTACGGAAGAAAGGACGATCAATGATTTCTGGGAAGATGATTATGTAGAGGTAACTCCCAAGGACAATGCCAGATATTACGCCGTTGGCGATAACAACGAGGCTTACCTTAAATTTTTCGGCTTTAAAAAATCGATTTTCCTTACAATAGTTGAAAGCCCGGTAAAAAGCATTGAGCTTGTCGGCAAAAACGGCTTCAGCGTTATTGAGGATTACGACGGATACATCGATACCAAGTATAACCCGGAAACAGGCTATTATGATATTGAATATTTCCGTTATGAAATAAAAGACCTTTCGGACGCGGATATCCGCATCAACTATAAGGATGGCACATCAAAGGCCGCCAAAATGGACGATACCGTTGACGGTATACATTTTACCACCTCCGACACTCAGGAGGATACCCCTTGGACTTTGGGCGGCGAACAGTATGTGACAATCAAATACCTGAGCACCACAATCGACGTACCCGTAACGGTACTGCCCAACCCCGTTGATTATATCGAGATCCCCGACGGAGAGGCTCTTACCCTTTATGAAAATACCGACGGTTACTGGGATACCGGCTGGACAGAGGACGACGAAGCTTTTGTGTTTTACCACTACTACACTCCCGATATCGACAAGATCCCCGTTGTTATCCACTACACCGACGGAACCGTAAAGAACACTCATATCGATGAAGAAATCGACGGCGATTATGTATCATACCACGCAAAACAGGGCGCAAACCCCTGGACAAAGGGCGGCGATAACTTTATCGACGTTACGTTCTTCGGACGTTCAACAAAGCTCCGCGTCAATATTGTCGATTCACCCGTCAAGTCTATAAAAGTTACCTCTGCCCCCACCCGCGAGTATATTCTCGGCGATGAAGCTTACGGCGGATCGCATAGCTTTTATCCATCCGACCTAACAGGGCTAGCGTTCACCGTGTACTACACCGACGGGACCTCAAAGAAATTCACAGCCGATGATATCGACGAAAACAATAAATTAGAAGGTCACTTTATTGAAATCGAGCCCCCATACGATTACGAGCAGCGCTTGGGCGACAACCCGTTTACTCTCACCTACATGGGCAAGTCAGCCGATTTCAACGTTAAGGTCGTTGAAAGCCCCGTTAAGTCGGTCAAGGTAACAAAGGCCCCCAAGATAACTAAATTCTCGCAGTATTATGATCCCGACTTTGACGGCGCTCAGGTCACAATAACCTACAAGGACGGTCAGACAGCGGTCGTCGACGTCACCCGCGAAATGCTCACTTACTCAAGGAGCTATCTCAAACCGTTCTGCGCAAGCTTTGAGGTAGGCGATCTTACCGCGATGTTCATAAAAAAATATAATTATGAGGATGACTACGAATCATCTGCTCCATTCTTCACCTTCACATTCGCGGGCGTTTCGTGCGGTGTTCCCCAGCTTGTTTATGAGGAGCAGCCTTATGCCGAGAACGTAGAAATCGAAGATTACTCTCCGACAGGTCAGAATATGCTTGTAAAGGCAGAGTTTAAGGACGGCTCAAAGGAGAGCTTCCGCCTTACCGACATCTTTGATTACGATATCAGATACATGCCCGATCTTTCATACTACGGAGCGTTTACCGACAAAGGTATCCTTAATTACGCTATGATCAACCTCGAGGACGCGGAATATGTAGCGATCCTCTTCGGCATATACGTCAAGCTCGAAGGCGAACCCGACGACTATATGCCGGGCGACATAACCGGCGACGGCAAAGTAAGCATTGAGGACGCAACCGCCCTGCAAAGGTACCTTGCGGAATTTGACGGCATCGACAAAACAAGAGTCGAAAAGTGCGGCGACGTAAACCGCGACGGCAAAATCAACATCGAGGACGTTACATTTATGCAAAGGTTCCTCGCCGAATTCGCAGGAGTTCAAATCGGATAAGCAAATATCTTTAACAATCCCCCCTCGGTCAGTCACTCACGATTGGCTGAGGGGATTTTTTAATGCGGAATGCGGAATGCGGAACTGAATTGTCAGCAAGGTTTCTGCATATATTAAAGATTTTCGTTACATTCGTAGGGGAGGTGCTTGCCGCCTCCCGAGCATGTTTTCGGCACACAGAAACAATCTGCTGTTGGTAAACGACTGCCGCTTCAGCCTGACAGCCGCTACGGCTGTCACTACACTGTTAAAGTAAATGTTTGATTAAACCGCAACTCCACTCTCAACTCTCCGTAATAATTCCTCTTGCAAAAACGGACTTTTACTATTATAATAAAATTGTATTCTACATTTACGGAGCTTATTATGAAAAAGTTTTTTACAATTTTGATCTGCAAGATACTGCGTTTTGTCGGAAAGCTTATCGGCAAGGGCAGCAGCAAACCCGGGCAGGTAGCTTTAAAGCTCTGCCCCGACATCTTGAGCCGAGTGCAGCTTCCGCCGTATATCATAGCCGTAACCGGCAGCAACGGCAAGACCTCGACCGTTGAGATGATAGCGCATATCCTCACCAAAAACGGCAAGACCGTCGCGTGGAACCGCGAGGGCTCGAATCAAATTGAGGGCGTTACCACTCTTGTTTTGGGCAGCGCGACCTTGGGCGGAAAGGTAAAAAGCGACATTCTGCTTATCGAAAGCGACGAGCGGTTCGCGCGATACACCTTTAAGTACATAAAGCCCACTCACTATGTCATCACCAACCTCTACCGCGACCAGCTCACCCGAAACGGTCATCCGGAATGGGTTTTCGACGCGCTAAAGGACAGCATTTATCCCGAAACTCAGCTTATTTTGAACGCAGACGATCCGCTCGTTTCGCTTTTCGGCTGGGGAAAGGAGAACGTGGTTTGGTTCGGCGCAGACAAGCTTTCGACCGACACCGAGACCCTTGAAAGCGTTTACAACGACGGAGCCTACTGCCCTCACTGCAAGAGCCGCATGACCTACTCAACGCATCATTACAACCACATTGGGCATTATTCCTGCCCGTCCTGCGGCTATCACCGCCACGACACGCAGTACACCGTGACCGCAGTTGACCTTGACAACGGTATCGCGGAGCTTGACGGAAAGTACCGGATCTCGCTCGCGCTGAAATCGCTTTACAATATTTATAATATCCTCGCGGCATACACCGTCGCCTCGATCGTGGGGATCGACGGACAAAAAATAGCCGACGACATGAGCGACTATGTTATGAAAAACGGCAGAGTAATCACCTTTGAGCTTGGAAAAAGAAAGGGAACTCTGCTCACCTCAAAGCACGAAAACAGCATTTCCTACGACCAGTCACTGCGCGTGGCGACTCAGTGCAAGGAAGGCTGCGACGTTATGATTATTGTTGACGCGGTCAGCCGAAAATATTTTACAAGCGACGTTTCGTGGCTTTGGGATATTGATTTTGAAATGCTAAAAAGCGAAAACATACACGAGATCATTCTTTCGGGAACCTACTGCAACGACCTTGCGGTGCGCTTTGGCTACACCGACATCCCGGCTGAAAAAATCAAGATCATCGGCGATATCGGCGAGGCGGCGGATCATCTTGACAGCGACAGAAGCGAGTATATTTACGTTATAACCTGCTTCTCGGACAAGCAAAAGATTTTGGCAAGAGTTAAGGTTAATGGTGAATGATATGAAAATTCTGCATCTTTATTACGATATAATGAACCTATACGGCGAATACGCCAACGTCAGCGCGATGAACCGCATACTCACAAACAGCGGGATCGAATGTACGGTTGACAGGCTGACGATCGGCGACCGCGCCGAGCTTTCGGAATATGATTTTATCTATCTCGGTTCGGGAACCGAGAGAAACCAAAAGGTCGTGCTCGACGATTTTATGAGCTATCGCGCACAGCTAAGGGAATATGTGAGCAGCGGAAAAGCCGCGCTCCTGACCGGAAATTCCTTTGAAATGCTTGGCGCGACTATTGAGGACGCCAAGGGCAACCGCTTTGAGGGGCTGAGGCTGTTTGACTTCAAGACCAAGGAGCAAAGCAAGACCAGAAACACCGCCGACGCGATTTTTGAAGCTGATTTTCTGAGCCGTCCGCTCGTTGGATTCATCAACAAATGCAGTGAGACCGAGGGCGTCAAAGCTCCGCTTTTCAAAGTAAAGATGGGGCTTGGCAACAAAGACGGCGACACAGCCGAGGGAGTGAGAAAAGAGAACCTGTTCGGCACCCACCTGACCGGACCGGTGCTGATAAAAAATCCGTATTTTCTGGAATACCTCGCCGGCATAGTCGCAGGCGGAGCAAAGCTTTCGACCGACCACCTTGAATACGAAAGAAAAGGCTATGAGATCACATTGACTGAGCTGTCAAAGTTATTGGAAAAATCACAATAAAAATCCACAAAACCTCTCCCGGCTTTGGATTATAGCCGGGAGAGGTTTTTAGCTTAGCCTAATTTATCAACTAAATCGGCAAGATACATTTGCAAGTACGTTGCGTCGTTGATGTCAACCTCGCCGTCGCCGTTCACATCGGCAACAGCAAGCTGTTCATCAGTAAACTCTTCTAATTCAGCTAAATACATTTGAATAGATGTTACGTCGTTGATATCAACTTTGCCGTTAAAATCAGAATCACCAATTTCAAATTTTTCAATTCTAAAAATTTGTGCCCCTGATTCAGTTAATGTCCAAACTCCAACATTATCGCCAACATTATTTTCACCTTTTGTAACGTCTAAAAATCTACATGACGATTTTGTTTTTATCTGATAATTTCCGTCTTTTGCTTTATAAATAAACCAATCTTGATTTTTTCCATCATTATTACACCAGATTTGAACATTTACATTATCATCTGCCGAATCATACACATCCATATAATTATCATCGCTTTGAAGGTTTCTT
>CAZVSQ010000008.1:0-21616 GCA_964629925.1 uncultured Ruminococcus sp. | reverse complement strand
CGGACGTATGATCTTGCCCGCGTTTATAAGCTCTTCCAAGCGGTGAGCGCTCCAGCCCGCGATACGCGCCGTTGCAAACAGCGGTGTGTAAAGCTCGCACGGAATGTCAAGCATGCTGTAAAGCAGACCGCTGTAGAAGTCAACGTTTGAGGCGACGCCCTTGTATATCCTTCTCTTTTTGCCGATAACGATAGGCGCAAGGCGCTCTACGCGCTCATATAAATCGAAGTCGTCGGAGTAGCCCTCAACATGCGCGAGCGTCTGAACCGCACCTTTAAGTATCTTCTGACGCGGATCGCTGATCGTATAAACCGCGTGTCCCATGCCGTAGATAAGACCTTTTTGGTCAAAAGCCTTTTTGTCGAGCAGCTTTTCAAGATAATCTGTAATAGCGTCGTCGTCCTTGCGATCGGTGACGTTTTTCTTTAAGTCCTCAAACATTTCAAAAACCTTGACGTTAGCGCCGCCGTGCTTCGGTCCCTTAAGGGAAGCCAGCGCCGCCGATACCGCCGAGTATGTATCCGTGCCCGACGAGGTGACAACGTGGGTGGTAAAGGTTGAGTTGTTGCCGCCGCCGTGCTCCATATGCAGGATAAGCGCCATATCCAGGACCTTAGCCTCAAGCTCGGTGTACTTGCGGTCGGGACGCAGCAGCGAAAGAATGACCTCCGCGGTAGACATGGTGGGCTCGGCGTAGTGGATATAAAGGCTCTTGTCACGCAGGTAGTGGTTATAAGCGTGATAGCCGTAAACCGAGAGCATCGGGAATACCGAAATCAGCTGAATGCACTGCCTGAGCACGTTGCTTATTGAGGTATCGTTGGCGTGTTTATCGTAACAGAACAGGGTAAGCACGCTGCGCGCGATAGTGTTCATCATATCGTCGCTGGGCGCCTTTAGAATAACGTCGCGCACAAAGTTCTGCGGAAGGGTTCTGTAACGCACCAAAAGCTCTTTGAACGCTTTAAGCTCCTCGGCTGTAGGCATCTCGCCGAACAGCAGCAGGTAAACGACCTCCTCAAAACCAAAGCGGTTGTCCTTCATAATGCCGTTGACGATATCGTTGACATTGTAGCCGCGATAATAAAGCTCGCCGTCACACGGAACCAGCTTTCCGTCCACCAGCTTGTTTTGCTTGATTGTGGAAATGTCGGTAAGTCCTGTCAGGACGCCCTTTCCGTCAATGTCGCGCAAACCTCTTTTTACGTCGTATTTACTGTACAAGTCTATGTCGATTTTTGAGTTTTCGGACATTTTTTCCGCGAGAATATTGATTTCGGGGGGAATATCCGAATACTCCCAGTCAGCGTGCGTCATAAAATCACTTCCTCTCCATTCTATTTATACTATTTTCTCAGACTTCATATTATACCATACTTTTTTGGAAAAGGCAACTTTTTGATTTATGCCAATATTTACGAATGTTAGGGCAACAAAGTGCAATGCCGGTGTGCGTATTGCACAGTTGGGCAAAACAAAACGGAGCGGAATACGCCCCGTTATTTCAAAACAAACTTTTGCAGAGTGTCGGCAACTCCGTCCTCATCGTTGGACGGACAAACGTAATTGGCAATTTTCTTGACCTCCGGCTCGCCGTTAGCCATCGCTACGCCCATGCCCGCGTAGCCTATCATAGTCATATCGTTATACTCGTCGCCGAAGGCGATCAGCTCGTCGCGGTTTACGCCGAGCTTATTAAGAAGCAGCGGCAGCATCGAACCCTTTGAAACGCCCAGCGGCATAAGCTCAAGAAAATACGGAGCGCTTTTATACACCTCAAGCAACCCGTCGTAGCGCTTGGCAAGGATTTTTTGGTACTCGTCAAGCTCGTCGGGCTCACCCGCAAGCAGGATTTTGTTGATGTCGAATTTGATTGCGGAAACAAAGTCGTCTACCACTATCATCTCGGTTTTAAGCACATCCTGCTCGATGTCGGTATAGTCGTTGCGCTTGCTGTCGGCGTAGATCCTCTTATCGTCCCAGGTGATAACGGTGATGTTTGAATCCTTCAGTACGCTGATAATATCGGGAAGATATTCACGTGGGAACAGCTTTGCGACTATTGTGCGTTCGGTGGCGCATTCAATTATTTTGCCGCCGTTAAAGGACATTATGTAGCCGCCGTTAGAATCCAGTCTGAGCTCGCGCGCAATTGGATACACCCCTATAGGGTGCCTGCCCGAGGCAAGGATGATCTTCTTGCCCTGAGCCTGAGCCTCAAGCAGCGCGTAGCGCGTGCGCGGTGTTATCTCTTTCCTTGAATTGGTAAGCGTGCCGTCAATGTCGACCGCGATCAATTTGTAATCCATAAAATCTCTCCAAATACATATTCGTCCGGAAAGCTCCGGCGGATAAGCCTTGCAAAAAGTATTACACATCAATCGCGTATATTATACCACATTTTGTGGAGAAATGCAACTTTATTAACAAGATGTAAGACGTAGCGTTGATTTGTTAATCGATTTGTAATCTAATGTCATCCTCTGAACTGATACTTTTTTAAATCGACACAGCCGTTTTCCGCCACATGGCAGGAAGCACGGGAACGTGACGTTCCGTCCGGCGCACCTTTGGAAAACTCGGTTTATTTGGAAAGCGCGGTATATTTTGTCATAAAATGAGCCGCTATCCATTATTCCGCTGTCTCCTCTGCTTTTTCCGTATCCTCCGGAGACTCCTTTTTGCGCCGTTTTTTCTCAGCTTTTTCCGCGTCCTCACGCTGAATGCGCTCTATTATTTCCCCTATGCTTTCCTCGTCGCTGTCGTCGTCGTATTTTCGTGAGGACAGCCTGATCAGGTTCATAACCTCATCAAAGAAAATCAATATCAGAAGCGCAATAAATATAATAAGTCCCCACGGAGAAAAGAAAAACGCATACATTCGGGTTAGAATGCCGACTTTTGTAACGACCTTTGACTCTACGCTGCTGAGCTTTATCTCGCCGTCATCAACGTTGTTTGCGTCGCCCTTTGTGATAAGCACCCACTCGCCGCTGTCGTCCATATACGGAGGGACAAAAACGCGGTGCGTAACTTTTTGATTGTTAAACCTGGCGCCGCCCTTAAAAGTGATTATATCCCCCACCTGTATATCGCCCGAACCGGAAATATCCTTGTTCAGCAAAACATCTCCTACGCTCAGCTCAGGCTCCATGCTGCCCGAAACGACTCTGTGAAGCGTATAGCCGAACACAGACGGTGTGCCGCCCATTGAGCGTTCAAGCAAAAAAGTGACTACGGTAAACGCTAAAATAACGATCAGCGCCCAGCACACTACATTTTTTACCGTCTTTAAAACCCGCAGAACCTTTTTGGGGGTTGAAGGTTGTTCCTCATGCCTTTTATTGTACTTTTCCGATCTTTTCATTTTGTGTTTCTCCGAGTGATAATATCTGATACTATTTTCAATTAAAACGCTTTAAAACAGATGTTAGCGGAAAATTTCGCAGAACAAGCTTGCAAGGACGACAACGCAGTTATGCGGAATTTAACGCAACAGATGTTAAAGTGTTTTATTTGATAATAGTATGATAAAAGTATAATAAAAAAGGGCTGCGATTGCAACCCTTTTATCCGTTTGATTTATACGCCTAAGTACACCGCGTCAAAATTTACAGTAGCGTTTGCGTTTGCCGCGCCGTACATTTCATCGCCGTTTTGAATAAACCAGTAGACCTCCTGCTTGTTCCTGTTGTCGGTAGTGTCGCCCGGTATCAGAAGGTTTGTAACAATGGGCGCGTTTGCTATAGTGTTGCTTTCGCTTGCGTAGGCGTTTACGGTGATCGAGCAGGATTTTGTAACGGTATCGTTATGCGCGCCCGTCGCTGTATATGTCAGTGTTGCCGTGCCCGCCGCAAGTCCCGTTACTACGCCGCTTCCGTTAACGGAAGCCACTGAAGGATCAGAGGAGGTGATTTGGTAGTTGATCGTTCCGGAACACATAGACGACTCAAGCGACAGATCGATCGTATCATTAACGCCCAATTGTGCCGAGCTGTAGTAAGAGGCAATGCGCGCGCCTGTGGTGGTAGTTACCGAAGACCACGCGTTGTGATAGTTTGTATATGATCCGTTAAGGTTAAACAGCAAGCTTTGCAGCTTGGTCAGACCGTCGCCCGTCAGATTGGTAAAGGTCTGGGTTCGCTTGTAATCAGTTCCGTTCCAATTCGCAACAGAAATAAACATCTTGTTGTGATCCGCGGGAATATCAGCATAGAAATAGCTGCTTTCCGCGTTGCCGCTGCCGATTTGTGTCATATGGGTATATGTACCGCTTGAACCGTTGTTTGAATCGATATCCGTGCTGTTGGTTCCGCTGCATACATAATAGCTTCCGCTGCTCCATCCGGTGTTTTGTCCGTCATACGAAACATTGTTGTTGCCCCGCAGGAAATAAACTCTTTTTGTTCTATCACCCTGAGCGGAAGCCTTGCTTGGCGAGGGCTTTACAACGTTGTAATGCGAATAGTTTTTGAACGCTTTTATCGGATCGTTTACACCGATACACACCTCGCCAGCCGAGCCTGTGTTAAAATTCTTGACATACAGCGAGACGTTTTGGTCGCTGCCCGATGTGTTGGTTAAAACTGTTTTGTAATAAACGCGGTTTGAAGGGCTTGTGGTACCCAATGTGTGCTGACGGTTAGCTGCCACGGTAAAATCGACCGGAGCCGGGGGAGTTGATGAATCGGAAAAAGAAACCCCGTCGTCAACCGATATATAGGTTGTCATTGAAACTCCGCCGCCGTCGTATGCGATAACGCCGTCAGAGGAGTTAACGGCATACTCAAGCGAGTTTCCGTTTTTGCTTTGGGGACGTGCGAACCACGAAAAAGTCGGTACGCCTGTGCTGAGCACAACAAGCAAAGCCGTCAAAACAAAGACGAGCAGTGTTTTGAAGATTATTTTCTTCTTTTTCATGGTTTCACCTCCTTAATGTTTTTACCATTTGCCCACAGCCCAATTGGTCGCGTAATATGTATCCTTGCCCGCCGGTCTGTCGCCCGCGCTCCATTCATGCCAAACGTTATTGTAATTATTTGGGTTATATCGCTTAAAGTATATACTCTGTCTGTATACAGACTGTACATCGATATACCAGTTGTTTCCGGATTTTGTCATATTGGAGTCACTGTTGAATCCGGAAATATATACCCTGAATTTTGCGTTTTCGTCATTGGCGCTTGAGAACGATGATGTATTGAACCATATTCTGACAGTATCATAAGACGGAGTAATTGTCAGCTGTTTGGTGGAAATGTTAAACTTAAACGTGTATGTACCCTTAGTTGCCCACAGCTTGATATTCTGATTGCTGTTGCCGTTCTCAGGAATGGTAGTGTTGTTCGGATATGATGCAGACGATTCATCAGCGTAGTAATTACCCTGATTTGAATACCACTTATCACGCTTTCCGTCATAAACCTTAAACTCATAGTTGCCGTCGTTAAGCTGGATCTGTGCTCTGTACTCATTTCCGGAATACTGAGTTAAGGCATTGTCGGTACCCCAACTGTTAAAGGATCCCTTTATATACCATTCCTCCGGCTTTTCGGTAAACTTAGCCTTATATGTCACGGTTCCCGATGAATTGTCGGGAAGCTCAACGGTTGCCGTGGCTGTTGTCGCTACCTTTGTTCCGTTAAGGTACCAGCCTTCAAAATTATAAGCCTGACCGGGTGTGGCGGTAAGTATAACCTTCTTCTCATACTTGATTGATGAGTTGTTTGAGTCCGTATACGCCAAAGGATCCATTTTTACGGTCGTTGAGGTTGTCTTGTACCTTGTGACAGTGGAGTAGGACGAGGTTGAATTTGCGAGCTTTGCGGTAACCGTGCCGCCCGAGCCGTCAACCTCAGCGGTCGCCGTGGCGTACAGCCCGCTGTAATCCCAATAGCCGAACAGCTTGTCGGAAACAAAGAGAGTGTCGTTGTCATTGCTCAGCGTTGTTCCTTCAGGCGACGTCATGTAACGTGATGTTGTAACGTAGGTATATTCGCCGAACTCCTGCGGGAATGTAAGGTCAAAGGTTTGCAGATATCTATAAGTCCAGCCCGCTGTGCTGTTGTTTATTATTTCGTTAAGCTGGGTATTGGTATATGAATGGTTCGGGTTCATGTAACAGAAGATAACGCTGTTGGCGCTGCCCTTGTACGTCAGCTTGTATTTGCTCTGAGATTGATCCCAGCTCATAACATACCATTCTTTTTTCAGCTGTCCGTTTACATTTCCCCAAATATAAGCCGCGTACCTGCCGTTTGAACCGGAATTATCGATTTGATAATGCTTATAGCCCGGTGACAGATACAAAATATGCTCATCTGAGAAGTGGGCATAAATTGTAGAAACACTGCCTACCGTATAAGTATAGCTGCTGACATAATTTGCCGTTGTGCAGGCTGATTTTGCGGCAATATTCCATGATGTGGCGTCCGAGGTCGTAGCCCAGCCGCTAAAATCGTATCCGTTAGAATAGTTTGGGGTAGCCTTTATTGTTATCTGCTGCCCTGAGGCAACATATGCCGTTGCGGTAGCGCCGAAGTCGCCGTCGTTGATCGCAACAGTACCGCCCGCTCCGCCGAGAATCTTAACGCCGTCATTAACATAAACCGCATTTGCCGTAAACGGCGAAACAGGAACAAGCTTGAAATGGTCGATAGTGAACTGCTTGTTGTTATATGTGGAATAGCTCGCAAAGGTGGGATCCTGGATCCAAATGCTGACGGTGACAAAGGTTGAGCCGTTTGTGGTTTGGAACAAAGGCGCTTTGCCTTTTACATAGCCGCCGAACGCGCGAACCGAGGTCGAAGCATTTGAACCCGAGGTCGGAACGCTCTCCGACTCAACAGCGGTTTTGCCGTAGACGTTAAAGTTGCCGTTGACGCCAAAGGCTATGCGCACAAGGCTGTTTGAAACAGCGATCCCGTTAAATTTTATTACAGGCTCCTCGTCAAACGCGAAGTAGTTATTCGACGTCACCTTAAAGGTAAAGCATATATAATTGACATTTCTGTCGCTTATGGTGCCCATTCGGTAGTTTGTTGACTGGCTGCCGCTTGTTTTTCTTGTTTCGGGGAAATACATCGTTTTGCCGTCTGCACTTGAAGCCGCCGTCATATGGAAATCGCCCGACGGCCGTACATACTGCGTCAAATCAATTGCGTTTCCGGTGCTGCCAACGCTTGCGCGCTGACACAGCGGGTCGTTTATAACGCCCTTTGTGCCGCCGGATACCGTTTGTCCGGTAGTATGGATCATTATTGAAGATACCGACTCTACCCAGCTGAAGGTAGAAACGCCCATAAACGCGATGATCTCGATGAGCGCCACGATTGACAGCGCAACCGACTTGCTGAAGCGCTTATTCTTTTTTACTTCTTCATGCGCATACCTTTTCGGCTTTGACCTCATTTTGCGGCGCCCTCCTTTCCGAAATTATCCTGTTGCCCAAGTGGCGCTTGTAAGCGTAAAGTTTTTATTGTAGTTGCTCTGTAATGTCCAGTAGGAAATTCCCACCGTTGACTTTTCGGTATTATCGTTTCTGTTGACCGGAACAAATCCGATAATCTGCGTCGACGTACTGAACCTGCTGTCCGTAAACGTCGAAAGCGAAACCGATGAAGCGTCGCTTGCGGCTGTCATTTTGATTCTCCACGGATTGCTGCCGCCGCTGTTGCTGAATATGGCGTACATATCGTAGTTGCCGTTTGAGCCGATATCGTTTCTGTACCAGTTGCCCGAGAAGGTTCCGCCGTCGGGAATACCGAGCTTAATGTTCAGGTTAGTGATCGATGATGAGCCGCCGCCCGACGAACCGCCGCCGGATGAGCCGCCGCCCGTATAGCCTATAGGTCCGGACGAAGTGCCCCAATAGCCTATACACGGCGAGAGCCACTTTATGAAGTTAGCGTCGGTTTCTTGGTGCGCAACGACTCCGTATCCGTTGCCACGGATAGCGAAATAGTGCGAATATGTCATTGAGCCGATTTTCCGCGACTCCGCCAAATCGCCCAAAACCTTCCACGATGAGTTTTTAATATCGCTGTGGAGCTGATCGTTTACTCCTGTTCGCGTGTGCCAGGAGTTGAACACAAGTCCGTAATGCACATCCGTATATGAATCGTTTAGTCTGTAGAACGAAATATCGGTCAGCACATATTTTGGAATTGCCGCCTTATAAACCGTACCTCCGTATGTTGAATCGGAACCGTCGATCGTCATAATTGTGGTCTTGTATGTTTGAGCCACCGTGTCGTAATAAGACATAGCTACCAAAGAGTCGCCCGCAAGCCAGTGACCGCTTGAGCGTGTCTGCGCCTGAGCGTAGTTTGAGCTTGAAATACCGTTTTCCGTGTCACCGACCGTCCAGTCGTGAAGGTAGATATACTCCATCTCGGAAACATTGGTTTCGATTTCCAGCTCCACATACAGCTCCTGTCCGCAGTATTCCGCAGCGTGAGGATGTGTGCCCTCGAGCCACGCCACAACCGTAAGAGTGATTTTGTGTCCGGCTTCTACCACAAAAAGCGGATTTCCCGTTCCGTAATAGTATGAGGAAAACGCATCGAGCTTTGTGGTTTGGGTATGCGGAACACCCTGGGTGTTAATGCTGTAAACAGCGTCGGTATTTGTGACATAGTGATTGGATTTGACCTTCGCGGAAGGATCAAAAATCTTAGGGGTATGTCCGCTGTCGTCAATTACCGCTATTCTGACCGGGCAGGAAGCAGGAAAGAGCTGTTTATCCGGAATATTGTTTGTATTATAGTGGAACTCCATTTCGTCGCGGTAAACGGTTTCCGTATTGCTGCTCGGGTTTCTGAGCTTTACCTTATAGCCCTTTATCCATACATTTGTATTTGAACCCGAGGCGTTGATATCGGTTTTTGCGTACGCGTAAAGCTTGTTTTTGTCACCGGCGTTGCCCTCGCGGTAAACCATTTCACCGGTCTGAGTTTCCATTGTGCTGTTGTTGCTGTCCGAAACATTGTTGTCGAAAGAAGCCGGGAAGAAAATATTTCTTCCGTCAACGCTCGACGCCTCCTCAAGTTTAAAGTTAGGGATAACGACTTCCGTTTGCAGCGTCTGCAGCTGGCTGTCGCGGATGCTGTCGGGACCCGCCATTTGGAACTCCTGGGTGTTTATGCTGATATCCTCCTTAGAGGTGAACCATGCCGCTGTCAGACCAACGACCAAAAACATAGCAAGAAAAAGTGAAACATATGTTTTTGCTATACCCTTTCTGTTTTTCCTTATCTGTCCGCTCTTGATTTTAAGGACGCGGAAAAACGTGTTCAGCTTCATATGTTTCACCTCCTCTTTGGTTTTTATAAAATATAAGTATTTAATGATTATGAAGCGTTTTTAAGCGAAAGATTAAAAATAGCCTTGAATCCTCCGCCAACCTGAAGGGCTCTTGCCTCGGTGTCCTCGCCCTCGATCCAGATATTGACGCGTACCTTTTCCTGATAGTAAACTTTGCTGTTGTAGGTTGCCGTATTTCCCGATGTAAAAGTTGCCAAATCCACATCATACGGCAGCGTATAGCTCTTGTCGGTGTTCGCGGTCACGTTAGAAGCAACATTTGAGGCGCTTGCGCTGTACGAAATGCTGCCCGTAGTTTTGTCAGACTTATAGTAGCCGTGGTTATATGTTCCCCAACTGTTTATCTGAACGGTGTTTCCGGATACGTCTTTTGTAAACAAGCCGTACGTGTTTGATGTACTTGTAACGTCTGTATCAAGCGTTTCGCCGTTGTAATAAAGATGCGGAGCCGGTATCCACAGCAGCCTTCTTGCCGTGTTAGCTGCGTTTACCACCGAAACTCTGGCCGCGCCCACAACGGTGCTCGGCGACCAGCCCGAAACCGCGTTTCCGAAGCCCGCGGTTGCGTCAAGAGGCCCGCAGTATGTGCTGTTGTCAAAAGCTACCTTCTTGCCCAAGGTCTTCATTCTCATGTACAAATCAAAGCTTACATACTCCGAGTTTGCTGTTGTTTGAATGGCCGGGGCAAGCCAAGCGTTGGCGTCCGCGTTTACATTTACCTTTGCGACCGAGCTTTCCTGGGATATCGGCGGCTTGATAAAGGTGATCCCATCGCCTGTTATCTCTGACATGGACAGCGTGTTCAAAAAGCTGTATGTTGAGGCATTCAGCTCGATAGTGCCGCTTTTAAAATCACTGTCCTGCGGGACTGTTCCCGGAGCTGTTATTGCAACCTCAAGGCCGTCGGGAATCTGGCACTGCATATACAGCCCGTTTGCCGTTGCCGTTGTATTCTGAGTAAACCAAGACGCGACACCGACGAATGCAACTGTTGCGAGCACGGCTAAAACTATTAAATTTTTAGCAACCATTTTCCTGGTCTTGCGACTCAGCTTATCGCTCTTCTTCATTGCAAACCTCGATATCGTTCAGTCATTTACCTACAAAAGTAAATTGCAATCAAGCCTTTTGCCTTTAGCTGCTTGTTGTGCAGCACGCTTACATCGGCGGCGCCCGCCGCCCTGACCGCCTGAGCGTACTCCTCTGCAATTGCCCTGTCCACTCCCGAAAAAGTAATTCTGACCGGAGAGGTTTTTTGCAGCGCGTCCAAACGCCCGGGTATATCCGAGAGCGCCGAGTGCATATCGGTGCTCTTTTTATAAAGCTTTACATCGCTGACGCCTGACGGTGAATAACTGCTGAGCGTCACGCCTTTTCCTGTCCTTGCCACAACCAAAGACCTGATGTTTTTAGCAGAGCCCAGAAGCTTTGCGGAGAAGTCCTTGTCGCCGCCCGCGGCGTATGCTTCGGCAAGCGCCGAAACGACCGCAACGCTTCCGAAGGCGTAATCTCTGCCGAAAAGCTCGGAGGAATTCTTTACCGCCTTTGCGGCGCTCTTTACTGCCGCGATCTCCTCATTAGCTTTCTTCGACGCCTTTCTTGCCTCTGTTTTTGCCTTGTCGGCCTCGGCTTTGATCTGCGCCTTTGCTTTCTTATCGGCATCCTTTTGAGCCGCCTTTACACGGGCGTCGGCGTCCTTGCCGATTTTAGCCTTTTCGGCTTCCTTCTGCTTTTCAAGCCGCTCGATCGCCTCGCGGTGCTCCTTGTTTATCTTTTCAATATCTATTCTGTGTTTGTTTTCAAGATATGCTCTTTCGCCGTCGAAGAGCCTTGTCATTTCCTCTTCCTTGCTCTTTGCCGCCGCCTGCGCCGCTTCAATATCGGCTGTGTGCGACTGCTTTTCGCTTGCCAGATCGGTCGTAAGCTGAGCAACATCGGAGTCGAGTTTTTCGATCCTCGCCGTCTGCGATGCTATCTGCGCATCGCGCTGAGCAAGTGTTTCGGTAAGGGTTGAAAGCTGTGATTTCGCGGAGGCTATTTCGCCCTCCAAGGTTCCGATCGTCGCAAGCTGAGCCGCGATCGTAGCCTCGTGAGCTTGGATCGTCGCCTTTTGCTGAGCGTTTTCCGCTTCCAGAGCCGAAACTCTTGATTCAAGCAGAGCCTTTGTTTTTTCAAGCTGAGCGACATACGCTTCCAGCTCCTCTATGCGATCCCTCTGGTTGCGGATGATCCTCTCCTGCTCCGCGATTTTCGCCTTTTGCTCTTCGATGATTTTTTCAAGCTCGACTATCTTTGCCTCGAGCTGAGCCTTTATCTCTTCAAGCTCGGCGACCTTTGCAGTGAGCGCCGCCACCTGAGCCTCAAGCTCGGCTACTCTCGCCTCAAGCTCGGCGACCTTAGCTTCGAGCTCGGCGATCCTTTCCTTAGCCTTGATAAGCTCAGCCTTAAGCGACTGAACCTCAGCCTCAAGCTCTTTTATTCTGCCCTCAAGCGCCTTAATAGTGCTCTTTAGCGATTCTATCTGCTTGTCGCGCTTTTCGATTTCGCGCTTTAGGGCGGCTATCTCCGATTTTTGGTCGCGGATGATTTTCTCGCGCTCGCGGATCTCCTGAAGACGTATCTTCATTTCCTCGGCGCGGACCTTTTCGATCAGCTCCTCGATTTCGCTGTCGCCCGCTTTGCCCTTGCCCGAGCGCTGTTCCTGATACCTTTCTTCAAGAAGCTTTTTAAGCGCGGGGTTTGTGGCAATTGAGATCATAAAGTGCTGGAAGCCCTCGGAGATATAAACAGCCTCCTGCACATCCTTGTCCATGCTGCCCGAAAACTCTCTGCCCACTATTTCGTAGCCGGGCTTATTGTAGGCGGTAAGATATGTAAACAGATCCAGGCTCGCCTTGTAGTTCGGGTTTTTCATCATCAGGTTTGTACGGTTGATGGGCGGCTTGACGCGGATACATTTTTTCAGCGCGAGCATCATGTCGGTATTCAAAAACGAGTTGAGTTTTTCGCGGATACGGCGAACACGGTCAAAGTCCGTAAGGTTCTCGTAATCCTTAACGTCCAGATCCGCCGCCTTGGCGTCCTTTACCTCGTTTGAATACTCCATTTTAAAAGTGATATGCTGATTATTCAGCACCATATCGCGCTTCATTTCCACCTTGTTGAAGGTGTCGGTAGGCGCGTCGACCATTTTGCGGTACTTGTCCGCAACAAATGTCAGCGCGGTTTCGATAAGAGTAATGAGGAAGCGGTTCTCGTAGGTTTCATAGCTGTCCTCGCGCTCGATAGTAAGCACCTTGTTAGGCGTTACCCTGCCGGTCTCGTCGATGCTGTCGATAAAATTGGTGTGCTGAATAAGGTGCTTTACCGAATCCTTGTTGATGATTTTTGCCTTGTCGATGCGGTATATCTCGTTATTCTCGATAATAAAACGGCGCTGCTCGTCAATAGCCCTTTCAATATAAGGAATGGTATCCTCGATCTCGGTTACCCACTCCATGTCGATGACCTTTTCATGGAGCTTACCCGAGAGAACGTCCTCGCCCTTGTCGTTGTCTGACATATTTGAAGTCAGATAGTTTGCGGTAAAGTCGGCAGCAAGGTGCTTTTGCATATACTTGTATGAGCGGTAGTACTGATCAAAATTTTCCAAAACAACTTCACCTCAAACTATATACTGAATAAATGCCTTTAGGGATGCCCGTATTTATTCAGACATCCCGCAAAACAATGTAGGATTATACTAGCTTTTTGAGCATGCGCAGATAGCTCTTGCATTCTCCCATGTTCTCCTCGCCGAACAGCTCGTCCATATAAGCGATAAGTCCGTCGATCTCGTCGCGGATATAAGAGAGGTTAAGAGCCTCGAACTTGCGCAGAACCTTACGCGCAAGGATGTAATCCAAGCCGTCGATCTCCGTTCCGCCGGTGCCGACATAAGCAGGAACATAGTCCTTGATCTGCTTCATAATACGGTTACCGAAAGCTACGCGGAAGTGGCTGATGATATAGTCGTCAACAAGCGCGAGCTTTGAAAGGATGTCCTCAGAAACGGGGTTGTCCGCCTTTGCCTTGTTGAGAATAGCCTCAAAGTGACGGTAATTGATAACGACAGGAGGAGTATCGGGAGCCTCAAACGCAACGCCCTTGTTGTCGATATTGATAGGCATTGCACGGTCGTAAACCTTATCTGTAACGGCGAATGTGGAGTCGTCGTTGTTGATAGTACCGCAGTACCACATGTTCGGAGGCAGAGTGAACTTGCCGTTCTTAAACTGCTTCGGATCGTTTTTCCACTGGCTGGGAACGAGGTCAACTATCCATTCCTCGCGTCTTGGCATTTCAAGAATAGACAGCATTTCCGCGAAGTAGTACTCAACGCGGGCGATGTTCATTTCGTCCAGAATTACAAGGTAAACGTTTTCGTTGTAGTTTGCCTCATACATAGCGCGCAGAAGCTCGGTTTCGTTGTACTTCTTGGTAAACTCGTTGAAGTAGCCGAACAGCTCGGAGCGGTCGCGCCATGAGGGCTGAACAGGGGTGATTACCGACGGATTGCTTACATATTTGCCGAACGCGTAAGCAAGCGAGGTTTTACCTGTACCGGAAATACCCTGCAATACGATAAGCCTTGTTGAGGCGAACGCCGCCACAAAGCGCCTTATCATTGCTATGTCATAATACAGGCCGAGGCGCGAGCACGCAAACAGACGGAAGCGGTCGCAGAACTCGGGCAGTGTGATTTCGTTGTCGTATACAGGCGGCTGATAATCCGCCCAGATCTCGTCGAGCTGAGTAAGCTTGAGGAAGCGTACACCGCCGGTATCCTCGTCGCCCTCGGTTTCGCCCTTGTTGAGCGCCTCGATCTCCTCGCCGGTAAGCTCGGCGATCTCGTTGGGGTTGAGGCCGATCTGTGAGACCTTCATCGAAAGGATCTTGTCCTTTTCAAGGTTAAGGCGCATAACCTCTTTGTTAAGCGACTGAACCTCTTTTACCAGTGAATCGGTGTCTTTTCTTCTTCTGCGTGACTTGATAGACTTTTTTATAGCGACGATAACAAGCCACACTATCAGCGCGAGCACAGCAATGAGCAGCACAATGGCAATGATGGCAATAACCCACGCAAGACCGCCCAGCTTGTCTTCACCTGCAAAATCGTTAATAATCTTTACATATTTAGGGAAGTTGAACATCCCCTTAATTCCGTTGAAAAAGCCTGTTATAATTGACCACAGAGAGCCAAAGAACTGGCCGAGAAAATGATACAGAAAATCAAATACAGTATCCACGGCGCTTCGTCTCCTTAAAAAAATCTATCAGATGTCCGGCATTACGGCGCTCCTTCCGGCTTGCGCCGGAAGGAAATCTCCGTAATAAAATACACTAGTGATGCTTAGGGACAAATTTGTTATTTACGTTTCATCCGGTTCGGTCTGTTCCGTGCCGGGAGTTTCGGATATTTCCGTGCCGGCCGAGGCAGGTGTTTGTACCTCACCGTCACTATCCTGATTTGTTTCTTCGCTCTGCGCTTTTTGCTGAGCGAGGTATTCGGCAATGGCCCGCTGCTTCTGCTCTTCCGTCAGCTCGGAGTTGGCAACCTGTGCGGCGGCCGCCTCTGCGGCCTTTTCTTTATTATACGCAACAACATTCATAATGACACGGATGGTTTCGTAGATAAAGAATGCGATCATCGGAAGAAGGATGCAGAGGAAGAAGCCTGTTGATGTGCGAAGGAAGCTGAGCACATTTCCCAGTCCGCCGATTTTTGCTCCGGTATAAACCGCCAAAATATCCGACGGGCTTTTAAGGACTTCATCGGGTTCGGGATTCTGTTCCCTGTTATCGCCCTGGGTGCGGTAAAGCTCGCTTCCGTCAGCCTCTTTAACCACCTCGACAATGCGGTGGGTGTTAAGGCGGTTTTCGCCGCCTATGTTCTGTGTAAAGGTAACGATATCTCCGACCTCAAAGCGGTCGCCCGCACTGGTTGAAACCTTTGAGAAGATCAGATCTCCCTCGTTAAACGTTCCCTTCATAGAATCCGACTGAACGCTTAAAGGAGCTATGCCAAAAATATTGGGGACCCCCGTAGATTTTGATGTCAATGACAGCGTAACTATCAATACGGAAATTATTAATATCAATACTATTATTACGTCAATGACGATGTTTAATATTTTCTTTACAGTTTTATTCATTTTGCGGGGGTCTCCATTTCTAATTATGCTTTGCTATATTAATAATTAATATCAGTTGGCTGCAGGTGTACCTGTAATGCTAAAGGTAAGACCATCGAGTGTCTGACCGGCTTTTGCATCAACACAATTTGCATCCTGACCTTCGAACCATACAAACAGCTTATAATAAGCTTCCTGACCGGCGGTCAAAGTACCAACGGAAAGCGAAGTAGCTGTTTTGGGAGTAATAGCTTCTCCGGCACCTTCTAAGGTAAGGCCGTTATACTGTGTATCATTTTTGCCAAAAACGCCAGCTCTGAAGTTAGCAGCTGTAAATGTTGTTCCTTCAGCGTTACAGGGAACAAGAGCCAGACGAATATAATCTGAAGACTCCTCGGGCCATGACCATGCAATAGAAACGCTGTTGATTGCGGGAGCGCCTGTAGCACCGGCGTTCCTTACGTTGAGCATTTCGGAATAAACGAACTTAGCATTTGTGCCTGAAGGAGTAACGGACTTAGCGCCACTGCCCTTATAAGCACCTGTAGTTGCGTTTTCAGAAAGAGCCTCAACCCAGTTTGCGCCGTCATCGGATGATGCCGGGAACATTACCTGAGCGTTACCATCACCGGAAGCGCCCTGAGTATAAGTAACTACTGTGCCCCACGCCTTGTTTGCTTTACTGATTTCGAGTGTTGATGCCTTAACGGTCTTTGCATAGATACCGCTAGCGGATGCTGCTGTGTTCTGGGTGAACCATGCGAATGTCGCGGTTCCGAGTGCGAGCATTGCTACGAGCAGCATCGCGATTGACGAGATCAATAGTCTCTATCTTGATGTTGCTTTAATAGAGAATCTCCTCCTTAAAATATTTTTTGTCCCTAGAACACCAGAGGGAAGTTTTTATATTACCGCCATTTTGAATTTGGAATGTGGAATTTGGAATTTCCAAATGAGAAAACTCCGCTTTCCTGTTTCACGCTCCGCTTTCCGCAGGCAGCTATATACTTTTTTTGAATTCAGAATCTAGTCTGCGTAATTGTAGGTGTCGTCTTCGACCTTGCCGTCATAGTAATCGCCGAACGGCGTCTTTGTTGTATCTTCGTCGTCGGGAACCTCAAAGAGCATTTTCATTCTTACCCAACCGTCGCGTATCTCATCGATACACTCGCTGTCGTTGCCCTCTATCCAGACTACTATTGTGTATTTATCGACGTCGCCGGGCTTGAACTTCTCGGTTTTGGTAGTCATTATCACCTTGTCGTCGATAAACTTCGTTGTGTCCTGCTCGGCCTCGTCGCGGTTGTCGTATTTGCCTTTTGCGTAGATCTCGGCGGCGCCGTTTTTGTAGACCATAACGCGGCACGCTTCGTCGGCGCCCTTGGCTACGCCCGTGATGTCGAGAGTCGCCTTGTAGTCGACTTCCTCGTCGCCGTCGTTTTTGCAGTAGAAGGTGTAGGCGAGGTAGTTTTTGCCGTTGTGCTCGCCGTCCTGAGCGGTGTCGAGGTCGGTGGGCAGCCACTTGTAGGTGATGTTGGTAACGTCCTGGACCTGCCTTGCCGACAGCGAAACGGTTTTTTCCTCAAACTCGGGGTCGGTGCTGAGCACGATACCGCGGTTCTGCAGCGGCTTGTCGATCTCGATTACCAAATCGCCCCACTTTGAAACCAGCATTGAAATAATAAACAGTATGATCAAAACCGCCAAAACAGCTCCGAGAGCTATAGCCAGAATTTTCCTGCGCTTTTTAAGCCCCGTTATCTGCTTTGAATCCGTGCTGACATGGTATTTGCGAACAGCGGGGTTCTGCGTCGTTTTGTCGTTGAGCTTGCTTAACTCCTGAGGAGTGGCCGGTTCTTGTATTTTGTTTTTACGAGGCAACTTTCATCCCTCCTCAGCTGATAAACTGTCTTGATTGGTTACGAAATCGGAACGTTGTTATCGTCGGTTCCCACAAAGCTGAGCGCGACCTTGAGGTCGGCCTCCTGAACATCGTCGTCACACTGGGGATCCTCGCCGTCTACCCAAAGCCTTACGGTGACCTTTTTGGGAGTCATTTCGGTAAGGTGGAACAGGCGCGAGCTGTTTGAATAGCTCATAGGCGTTCCGATGTCAAAGGTGGCAAGGCTGTTGATCGCACCCGCCTTGTTAGGCTCATAAACCGCGGTTCCGTCGGAATCGGTGGTAAAGCCTACGCGCGTACACTGTACGACCTCGCTCTGAGGCGAAGGCGAATCAGAAGTTACGCTTGTGCCGTTATCGCCGGAATTTTCGGCCGACTCGGTAGTAAGGTGAACCCACATATCCTCGGTGGCTATAAAGTAACACTCAAACTCCAGATAAGACTTGTTGTTAGGCGTTCTTTCGGCGCCGCGCTGGTTTGTGAAAGCTGTTCCGTTTGAGGTGGTAACAGGATCGAGCTTTAAATCGGCAAGCGTCGTGTTGTATTTGGAATTGAGATAGCCGTCGATCATCTCGTTTGTGATCACCTTTACATATTGGCTCAAATCTCTTCCGTGATCTTCCATAGATACCTTAAGCTGAGCCGAAACGCTGATATGAACGTCAAGCGTGTCAACGCCGGCAAAGGTATTTACCGAGAACCATGCGACCGTTGAAGTGACCATTGACAGAAGTGTTAAAACCGCAATAAAGATGATAAGCCTTTTGCGCGCTCTGAAACGGGGCTTTCTGCCGACCGTTTCTTCGGCTTTTTTAGTTAATGATCCCATTTTCAACACTCCTTTTTATTGCACCAGTAAATCTTTCTTTTTATACATTTATAATGCTACTCTTTTTTAACAACTAAATCAATTATTTTTCGACATTTTCTTGTTTTTTGTATAATTAACCAAAGGGAATGTGACGGTTTTGTGCATTTTATTCCGACAAATAAACAAAACCGCGCCCTGTTGATATAAAACAAAAAGCCCCTTTCGTTCTGAAAGGGGCTTTTGTCTTACATGTATTATAAATCTCTGCCGCAGCATTTTTTATACTTTTTGCCGCTTCCGCAGGGGCACGGGTCGTTTCTTCCGACCTTTTTGCCTTTGCGGACGGTTTTGTTGGCGGTGTCGGTGCCGTCGCCCGAGGTCTCGGAGGGCTTTGCGACCTGCTCGCGCTTAAGCGCCGCCTGTACCGCGTTAGGCTGCTCCTTTTCGCCTGCGTTGTTGAGCATTACCTTGTGAGCCGCGGCGGCTGCAGCCTCGGCTGCCTTTCTTGCCGCCTCGATAGCCTCCTGGCGCTTCTGGATCTCATAAACGCGCTTGGGCATAACGAGCATGAGTCTGATAGTGTCCTCGCGGATGTTTTCGATCATCTCGTCGAACATATCAAAGCCCTCAAGACGGTACTCAACAACCGGGTCGTGCTGGCCGTAAGAGCGCAGGCGGATACCGGCTTTGAGCTGATCCATGGCGTCGATGTGATCCATCCAGTGGGTGTCGACGCTCTTAAGCAAATAAACGCGCTCCATCTCGCGGATAGTCTCGGCGGGCAGAAGCTCCTCGTTTGCCTTGAAGATAGCAAGGGCGTCGTCCTTTATCATCTGACCGATCTCGTCGGCGTCCATATCCGCAAGATCGTCCTCGTCGAGCTTATATTTTGCCTCGTCGGTGATTATCCAGCCTCTGTAGTATTCAACAAGGCTCTGGTAGTTCCAGTTCTCCTTGGGGCCTTCGGGCAGATAGTGCGAGATCGAGGTGTCGATCGTATCGTTAAGCATCTTAAGTACGGTTTCGTGTAGATCTTCGCCGTCGAGAACCTGGTCGCGCTGGCCGTAGATGATCTCGCGCTGGCGGTTGAGAACGTCGTCGTACTGCAGTACGTCCTTACGGATTCCGAAGTTGCGCATTTCAACCTTTTCCTGCGAGCTTTCTATAATATTGGTGAGCATTTTGTTTTCAATCGGAGTGTTCTCGTCGACTCTCATGCGCTCCATCATGGCGCGCATTCTGTCGCCTCCGAACAGGCGCATAAGGTCGTCCTCGGTGGAGAGGAAGAAGCGGCTCACGCCCGGGTCGCCCTGACGTCCGGAACGTCCGCGCAGCTGGTTGTCGATTCGGCGTGACTCGTGGCGCTCGGTGCCGATGATCATAAGGCCGCCCGCTTCACGAACCTGGTCTGCCTCGCCCTTGATCTCTTCTTTATATTTCTCGTTGAGCTCTCGGAAGGTCTTTCTCGCCTCTAAAATTTCCTCGTTGTCGGTCTCGGCGTAGCCCGTAGCCTCCTCGATAAGCTCCTCCGGATAGCCTTGCTTGCGCATTGAGGACTTAGCCATGTACTCGGCGTTACCGCCCAGGATGATATCGGTACCGCGGCCTGCCATGTTGGTAGCGATGGTCACCGCGCCGAACTTACCCGCCTGAGCGATGATCTCGGCTTCTTTGTCATGCTGCTTTGCGTTGAGCACGTTGTGCTTGATTCCGCGGCGCTTGAGCATTTTTGAGAGCAGCTCGGACTTTTCGATAGAAATAGTACCTACCAGTACGGGCTGGCCTTTTTCGTGAACCTCAACTATCTGGTCGATAACCGCGTTGAACTTGCCGTTTTCGGTCTTGAATACCGCGTCGCGCAAGTCCTCGCGGATAACGGGCTTGTTGGTGGGTATCTCAACAACGTCGAGCTTGTAGATCTCCTGGAACTCCTCGGACTCTGTCTGGCCTGTACCGGTCATGCCCGAAAGCTTTTTGTACAGACGGAAGTAGTTTTGGAAGGTGATTGTGGCAAGAGTCTTGCTCTCGGACTGTACCTTAACGCCCTCTTTAGCCTCGATAGCCTGGTGCAGACCTTCGTTGAAGCGTCTGCCGTACATAAGGCGGCCGGTGAACTCATCGACGATGATTACCTCGCCGTCCTTTACAACGTAGTCGACGTCGAGCTTCATAACGCCGTTAGCCTTGATAGCCTGGTTGACGTGGTGCTGAATGGTGAGGTTTTCGGGGTCGGTGAGGTTTTCAATATTAAAGTATTCCTCCGCCTTCTTAACGCCGAGCTGGGTAAGAGTGGCGGTCTTTTGCTTTTCATCGACAACATAGTCGATGTTGTTCTCGGCATAGTACTCGTCCATGTCCTGCTTTGAGTCGATTTCGGTGAAGCGCTCAAGCTTAAGGGTTTTTGCGAGCCTGTCGGCGCGCTCATAGAGGTCGGTAGACTTGTCGCCCTGGCCTGAAATGATCAGAGGAGTACGCGCCTCGTCGATGAGGATTGAGTCGACCTCGTCCACGATAGCGAAAGCGTGGCCGCGCTGAACCTTGTTTTCCTTGTAAACTACCATGTTGTCGCGCAGGTAGTCAAAGCCCAGCTCGTTGTTTGTTCCGTAGGTGATGTCGGCGTTGTAAGCCGCCTTTCTTCCGTCGTTGTCAAGGTCGTGAACGATAAGACCTACGGACAGACCGAGGTATTTATACAGCTTGCCCATCCACTCGGAGTCACGGCGGGCAAGATAGTCGTTGACGGTTACGATGTGAACGCCGTCGCCCGTAAGCGCGTTGAGGTACGCGGGCAGGGTAGCCACAAGGGTTTTACCTTCACCTGTTTTCATTTCGGCGATTCTGCCCTGGTGGAGCACGATGCCGCCGATGACCTGAACCGGGAAGTGCTTCATGCCCAGCACACGCCAGCTTGCCTCGCGGCAGACGGCAAACGCGTCGGGCAGAATATCGTCGGTGGTTTCGCCGTTGGCGAGACGCTCCTTTAGAATAGCTGTCTGGTTTTTCAGCTCGCTTTCGGACATAGCCGCGTATTTTTCCTCCAGCTCAAGGACCTTGTTTGCCTTGGGCTGAACGCGCTTTACCTCGCGCTTGCTGTAGTTGCCAAACATTGCTTTTAAAAAGTTTGCCATGTATGATTTCCTTTCTGGTGTATATATTAAAGTAAGTATTTACATACCGATTCGTTTACATTTTTCCTCGTAGATTTTCCGCCGCTGTGGACAGCGCCGCCTCTACTACGGGGCGCGCGTATGCGTTGCCGAAGCCCGCGTCCTCTACAACGCAGGCGAACGCCAGCGGACAATCCTCGTCAAGAGCGCAGCCGACGAACCACGCGTTGTTCTTTTTGTTGTCGCCTACCTCGGCGGTACCTGTTTTTGCCCTGACGTTAAGGCCGCCTATTGAGTA